>CALGOD010000913.1 GCA_937957845.1 uncultured Nocardiopsis sp. | reverse complement strand
CCGGCACCTCCTGGGTGTCCGTGCCGCGTGACGAGGAGTTCCGCATCGACGTGGACGCCGCCCTGGCCGCGATCGCCCGACACCGGCCCAGCGTCGTCTTCCTCACCTCGCCCAACAACCCCACCGGCACCGCACTGGAGATCGCCGACATCGAACGCGTCTGTCAGGCCGCACCCGGGGTCGTGGTCGTGGACGAGGCCTACGCCGAGTTCCGACGCGAGGGCACGCCCAGCGCCCTGAGCATGCTGCCCGACCACCCCAGGCTGATCGTCTCGCGTACCATGTCCAAGGCCTTCGCTCTGGCCGGGGCGCGCGTGGGCTACCTGGCCGCCCACCCGGCCGTGGTCGACGCACTCCAGCTGGTCCGCCTGCCCTACCACCTGTCCGCCGTCACCCAGGCGGTCGCACTCACCGCACTGGACCACGCCGGCGAACTCCTGTCCGCCGTCGCCGATCTTCGCACCGAACGCGACGCCCTGGTCGCTTGGCTGCGCGAACACGGTTTCTCCGTCGCCGAATCCGACGCCAACTTCGTCCTTTTCGGAGAATTCGAGGACCGCACCAAGATCTGGCAGGACATGCTGGACCAGCAGGTCCTCATCCGTGAGGTCGGCCCACCAGGCTGGCTGCGCGTCACCGTCGGAACCCCCGACGAGATGGACGCCTTCCGACGGGCCCTGCTCCAGGCCACCGGCCGCTGAGCCGTGGACCGCAGGCCGGGAGACATTCGCCAACCCACCCGCACCACAGAGGAAGTCACATCACCATGAGCCGCACCGGACGCGTCGAACGCACCACCAAGGAGACCAAGGTCCTGGTCGAGGTCGACCTGGACGGCACCGGCGTCGCCGATGTCTCCACCGGGGTCGGATTCTTCGACCACATGCTCGACCAGCTCGCCAAGCACGGCCTGTTCGACCTGACCGTGCGCACCGAGGGCGACCTGCACATCGACGCCCACCACACGATGGAGGACACCGCCCTGGCCTTGGGCGCGGCCTTCCGCGAGGCCCTCGGGGACAAGAGCGGCATCCGGCGCTTCGCCGACGTCAAGGTACCCATGGACGAGGCCTTGGCCGAGGTGTCCGTCGACGTCTCCGGCCGCCCCTACCTGGTGCACAGCGAACCCGAGGGCATGGCCCCGGTGATCGGCCGCGACTACGACACCACCATGACCCGCCACATCCTGGAGTCGTTCGTGGCCCAGGCCCGCATCGCCCTGCACGTACACGCGCCCTACGGCCTCAACGCCCACCACATCGTCGAGTGCCAGTTCAAGGCCCTGGCCCGCGCCCTGCGCGCCGCCACCGAGAGCGACCCGCGCGTCAGCGGCATCCCGTCCACCAAGGGAGCCCTCTAGCGATGGACACCGACATGTGGGGGGTGCTCCTGATCGTCCTGAGCGGCTTCCTCGCCGGAGGCGTCTACGCGCTGTGGAAGGTCAACAAGGTCCTGGCCGCGGCACTGGCCGCGTGTACGGTCCTGGCGGTCGCCTCCGGTGTCCTCCGGCTTGGCTACTTCTGAGAGGAGGGCGGCTTCATGGCCTCACGTGTGGTCGTCTTCGACTACGGTTCCGGAAACCTGCGCTCGGCACAGCGCGCCATGGAGCGCACCGGTGCCGACGTCACCGTGACCTCCGACCCGCACGCCGCCCTGAACGCCGACGGCCTCGTCGTTCCGGGCGTGGGTTCCTTCGGCTCCTGCATGTCCGACCTCAAGGCCGCCGGCGGTGACCGGATCATCGGCAAGCGCGCGGCGGGAGGGCGCCCCGTACTGGGCATCTGCGTGGGCATGCAGGTGCTCTTCGAACGGGGGGTGGAACGCACCGGCCCCACTCCCCAGGACGGGGAGGGGGTGACCGAGGGCTGCGGCGAGTGGCCCGGCACCGTGGACCGTCTGAACGCGCCCATCGTGCCGCACATGGGCTGGAACACCGTACGCCCGCCCGAGGACACCGAGCTCTTCGCGGGTATCGACCCCGAGGAGCGCTTCTACTTCGTGCACTCCTACGCCGTACGCGAGTGGGAGTTCACCGTGACCAACGAGCGGATCCCCGCGCCCAAGGTGACCTGGGCCGAGCACGGAGAACCGTTCGTGGCGGCGGTGGAGAACGGGCCCCTGTGGGCCACCCAGTTCCATCCTGAGAAGTCCGGTGACGCGGGCGCCCGCGTCCTGGCCAACTGGGTCGCCGGCCTTCCGTGAGCACGGCACGGCCCGAGTACCTTCGATCGACCAACGGGAACGAGACAGAGTTCATGACCGGCGAGACCACCACCCCCGTACTCGAACTGCTGCCCGCCGTGGACGTGGCGGGCGGTCAGGCCGTCCAGCTCGTCCAGGGCAGGGCGGGCTCGGGCGGGAAGTACGGCGACCCGCACAAGGCGGCCATGGCCTGGCAGGAAGCCGGTGCCGAGTGGATCCACCTGGTGGACCTGGACGCCGCCTTCGGCCGCGGCCACAACCGCGAGCTGCTGCGCGACATCGTCGGGCGCCTCGACGTGAAGGTGGAGCTGTCCGGCGGCATCCGCGACGACGAGTCCCTGGAGGCCGCCCTGGCCACCGGATGCACCCGGGTCAACATCGGCACCGCCGCACTGGAGAACCCCGAGTGGTGCGCCAGGATCATCGCCGAACACGGCGACCGGATCGCGATCGGCCTGGACGTGCGCGGCACGACCCTGGCCGCGCGCGGCTGGACCCGGGAGGGCGGTGACCTCCTGGAGACCCTGGAACGCCTGGAGTCGGAGGGTTGCGCCCGCTACGTCGTCACCGACGTCAACAAGGACGGCACCCTCAAGGGCCCCAACCTCGACCTGCTGCGTACCGTGTGCGAGCGCACCGACAAACCCGTGGTGGCCAGCGGCGGCGTGTCCAGCCTGGACGACCTGCGGGCCATCGCCGACCTGGTGCCCCTGGGCGTGGAGGGCGCCATCATGGGCACCGCCCTGTACGAGGGGGCCTTCACCCTGCCCGAGGCCCTGATCCTGGTGCGCGAGCACAAGGGGGCGCAGCGGTGAGCGTCGCGGTACGCGTCATCCCCTGCCTGGACGTGGACGCCGGGCGGGTGGTCAAGGGCGTCAACTTCGAGAACCTGCGCGACGCGGGCGATCCCGTGGAACTCGCGGGCATCTACGGCGCCGGCGGCGCCGACGAGCTCACCTTCCTGGACGTGACCGCCTCCAGCGGTGACCGGGAGACCACCTACGACGTGGTGCGCCGCACCGCCGACCAGGTGTTCATCCCGTTGACGGTGGGAGGCGGGGTACGCAGTGTCGAGGACGTGGACAGGCTGCTGCGCGCCGGCGCCGACAAGGTGGGCGTGAACACCGCCGCCATCGCCCGCCCCGAGCTCATCAGAGAGATCGCCGAGCGCTTCGGCCGGCAGGTGCTGGTGCTCTCCGCCGACGTGCGCAGGGTGCGTGAGGACGACCGTCCGACCCCGAGCGGTTTCGAGGTCACCACCCACGGCGGGCGACGGGGCACCGGGGTGGACGCCCTGGAATGGTGCGAGCGCGCGGCCGAGCTGGGCGCCGGAGAGATCCTGCTCAACTCGATGGACGCCGACGGCACCGAGCAGGGCTTCGACCTGGAACTGATCCGGGCCGTGCGCGCCCGGGTGGAGGTACCGCTGATCGCCTCCGGTGGCGCGGGCGAGGTGGAGCACTTCGTCCCGGCCGTGGAGGCGGGAGCGAACGCGGTGCTGGCCGCGACGGTCTTCCACTTCGGGCACTTCACCATCGCCGACGTGAAGGAGAGCCTGCGCCGGGCGGGCCACCCCGTACGCTAGGCGGCGCCTTCCAGGGCCGAGCGAGCCCAGGGTTCCTGCGGCGCCCACGGTGGACAGGATTCCACCGAACAGGACCCGGACGGGGTCGACCGGGGCCGGCTGGAGGGCGGGAACGTCCACCGGCCGGCCCCGACGCTCTTCGCGCGTCATCCGGTCGGAACGGGCCACGGCCGTGCCCCTGAACTGGACGGAATAGCACCACGGGGCCCGACGCTGGAACAATCTGGTGGAACTTGTCCGCACCGCTGGATAGGTTGGCACGAGATGCGCACCCGACGCCCCTTCGGCATGCCCGGGAGTCGTCGTGCGCTTGCCGTGCCGTGCCGGGTCTTCCCCGGCCAGGGAAGAGAACGGGGGGCGCATGGCGCAGGGCACGAACACCAAGGATCCGGGGAAGGGTGCGGCCCCGCCCGGCGTGGCCTCCGAGGAGGCCCGACCTCGGGGACGAACCCCCGAGGCAGCGCACACCGGTGTCTTCACACGCGGTATGCGCGTGCTCTGGGTCGCCGCCCGCACCGAACCGTGGATCTTCCTCGCCGCCGTCATCGGCGCCGTGCTCCACGCGGCCGTCAACGTCGGCTCCGCCTCCGTGCTCGGCTATCTCACCGACGTCACCATCCTTCCGGCCTTCGCGCAGGGCAGCACCACCATGGCCGCCCTCACCGCGGCCGCGGTCCTGCTCATGGCGGTCGGCCTCGGCAAGGCCGTCGGCATCGCCATGCGCCGCATGCTCGCCGCGCTCATGCAGTTCCGCATGCAGGCCCGCTACCGTCGCGCCGTGGCCCGTAAGTACCTCGAACTTCCCCTGGCCTGGCACCACAGGCACCCCACCGGACAGCTGTTGTCCAACGCCAACGCCGACGTCGAGGCCGCGTGGCAGCCGCTGGCACCCCTGCCCATGGCGGTCGGCAGCGTCTTCATGCTGGCCATCGCCGCCGTGGCCATGCTCGTCACCGACCCGGTGCTCGCCCTGGTGGCCTTCGTCGTCTTCCCCGTCCTGGCCACCGCCAACTTCATCTTCCAACGCCGCGTCTCGCCCATGGCCTCCCACGCCCAGGCACTGCGCGCCGAGGTCAGCGGAGTCGCCCACGAGTCCTTCGACGGGGCCCTCGTGGTCAAGACACTGGGACGCGAGGACACCGAGACCGAACGTTTCGCCCACGCCGCGCACCGTCTACGTGACGCGCTCATCCAGGTGGGGCGCATGCGCTCGATGTTCGACCCGGTCATGGAGGCCCTGCCCAACTTCGGTGTGCTCGCGGTCCTGCTCCTGGGCATGTGGCGACTCTCCACCGGTGCCATCGACCCCGGTGACCTCGTCCAGATCGCCTTTCTGTTCACACTGCTGGCCCTCCCCATCCGCAGCTTCGGATGGATCCTCGGAGACCTACCCCGCAGCGTCGTGGGCTGGGACCGGGTCCAGTCCGTCCTACGCTCGGGCGGCACCATGGACTACGGTGACCGCTCCCTGACCGACACCCCGACCGGCATCGCCCTGAGCGTCCGCGACGTCACCTTCTCCTACGCCGACTCCTACGACGCCGAGGGCGGCGGACGCGACCTGATGGACGAGGACTCCGGCACCGCCCGCACCACCGTCCTCAACGGTGTGGACCTGGACATCGCCCCCGGACGCACGGTGGCCCTGGTCGGCCCCACCGGAGCGGGCAAGTCCACGCTCACCACCGTGCTCGTGCGACTGGTCGACCCCGACACCGGCACCGTCGCCTACGACGACATCGACGTGCGCGACCTGTCCCGCGACCAGATCCCACGCCACGTGGCCCTGGTGCCCCAGAGCACCTTCGTGTTCGAGGACACCGTCCGCGAGAACATCACCCTGGGCCTTCCGGTCGACGACGAACAGGTCTGGGCGGCACTGAGGCTGGCCCGTGCCGACGGCTTCATCCGCGACCTGGAGGGAGGGCTCGATTCCAGGCTCGGGGAGAAGGGCACCACCCTGTCCGGTGGCCAGCGCCAGCGTCTGGCCCTGGCCCGGGCCATCGTGCGCCGGCCGCGGCTGCTCATCATGGACGACGCCACCTCCGCCGTCGACCCGCAGATCGAGGCGCAGATCCTCGCGGGCCTGCGGGAACGCGACGACTCCGCCACCGTGGTCGTGGTCGCCTACCGGCGCGCCACCATCGAACTCGCCGACGAAGTCGTCTACATGGAACGTGGACGCGTCCTGGCACGGGGGACCCACGAGGAACTGCTCGCCGCGTCCCCCGGTTACACCAGGCTCGTCACGGCCTACGAACGGGCGTCGGCCGAGGCCAGGCAGGTACCGGTGCCCGAGGAACCGGGTCCGATCGAACCCCTCCGCCGTAACGACTCCGCGACAGAGGAGACCAGCCGATGAGCGCACCCGCCCGCACCGAGCAGCGCTCCGACACCGGCGCACAACAGCCGACGGACGCCACCACCGACCCGGTCCTGTCCCTGCACCGCTCCTCCGACGGCGCCATCGCCACCATCAAACGCGGCCTACGCCTCTCCCCGGAGTTCGCGCAGGGCCTGTGGCTGACCCTGGTGTTCGCGGTCGTGGCCACCGCGGGCAAGGTCATCGTGCCCATCGCCGTGCAGCAGATCATCGACAACGGCCTGGTCGCCCCGGAAGGGCCCGACCTGGGCTTCGTGACCCGCATGGTGACCGTCTGCGCCGCCCTGCTCGTGGTCACCATGGTCTGCTCCTACCTGATGAACCTGCGCCTGTACCGGGCCACCGAGTCGGGCCTGGCCACACTGCGCCGCAAGGCGTTCCGACACGTGCACGACCTGTCCGTGCTCACCCAGAACAGCGAACGCAAGGGCGCCCTGGTCTCCCGCGTCACCAGCGACGTCGACCAGATCAGCACCTTCATGC
>CALGOD010000912.1 GCA_937957845.1 uncultured Nocardiopsis sp. | reverse complement strand
ACCGAGGTGAAGGACAGCAGGACCACCCCCACCAGCAGGAACATACCGAACAGGGCGGCCCTGTGCCGGAAGAACCGGCCCCGGATGAGCTGCCACTGGGTACGGGCGGTGATGTTCAGCCCCTGGGCCTCGGCGGAGGCCGACACCTCGTGGGTGTCGGGGCTGTTCTCGGAGTCCGGCGACTCTGGTGAAGTCCGGTCGTGATCGGTCATGTGTGCTTCTCCTTCCTTCACGAGAGCCGGATCCGCGGGTCGAGGTAGGCGTAGGTGATGTCGGCGATCATGTTGAACACCACGATCGCGCCGCCCGCGACCACGAAGAACGCCATGACCGGGGCCGGGTCGGCCTCGTCGAGGCCGGTGATCAGCAGGTGGCCCATGGCCCGCCAGCCGAAGACCGTCTCGGTGACCACCGCGCCGCCGATGACGGTGCCGAAGTCGTAGGCGACCAGGGTCGTGATGGGGATGAGGCCGTTGCGGAAGGCGTGGCGGGTGATGACCGTGCGCTCGGGCAGGCCCTTGGCCCGGGCGGTGCGCACGTAGTCCTGGTTCATCACCTCGAGCATGCTGGCGCGGCTGTAGCGGGTGTAGGTCGCCAGGGAGACCAGGATCAGGGCCAGGGTCGGCAGTGCCAGGTGGCCCGCCGAGTCCAGGGTCAGTTCCCAGAAGGTGCCCTCGTAGTTCGGTGTGCGGGCACCCACGGTGGAGATGGGACGGCCCTGGACCGACCGGCTGTAGGAGGCGAAGGACTGCAGCGTCCGGTCGACGAAGATCACGCCGCCGGTGAACAGTCCCGTCCACACCGCCGTCGCGATCGCGTTGCGCCGGTGCAGCACGCCCCCGAAGCCGTAGCCGATGGCCACGCACACGAGGACGGTGGTGACCGCCAGGCCGGTGATCACCGGCAGGTTCGGGTCGGACAGCACCGGTGAGAGCACGAAGGAGAGCACGGTGCCGACCGCCGCGGCGGTCAGGGCCGCGTACATCGGCCGGTTCAGCTGCGGTCCGGAGATCAGCACCGAGATGCCCACGGCGCCGCCGAGGGCGCTGATCGCGATGACCACCGGTCCCAGCCCTGGGTCGGCGAACCAGGAGGTGCCCGAGATCCACAGCAGCAGCGCCGCGGTGACACCGGCGGCCCCGACGAAGGCCAGGAGCCGGGTGCGCCGGTCGCCCACCATCAGTGAGCTCCAGGCCAACCCGACGACCACCGCGATCAGGACGACGACGAGGGTGGGGATGGTCGGCTGTGCCAACCAGTTGTTGAACTCGATGGCGCCGTACTGCTTGAGCAGGACACCGACCCAGAAGATGGGCAGGGAGAAGGCCACGAACGCGCCGAAGGTGACCACGTGGTCGAAGCCGCTGTACTGGCGAAGCGCCGAGACGATGCCGATCGCGATGCCGATGACGATGGCCAGGACGGTGGCCGCCACCACGAGCTGCATGGTGGCCGAGATCGCGTCGGCGAGCAGGATGTTGACGTCCTGCCCCTGCCGGTTGACCCCGAGGTCACCGGTGAAGGCCGCGCCGAGCCAAAGGAGGTACCGGGCGTAGACGGGCAGGTCGAGACGCATGCGTTCGATCCGCTCCGCCATCGCGGATTCGCGGGCGTCTTCGGGGAGTTCCCTGAGGTCGGCCAGGGGATCACCGGTGTTGGCCGCGAGGACGAACATCACGAAAGTGGCGACGAAGAGGACGAAGACGGAGACGACGAGTCTTCGTGCGATGAAGACGAGCACTTGTGCTGACTCCTGAGGAGATCAGGGAACGGTCGCGCGAAGACGAAGGGACCGGAGGACACGTCGGCCTCCGGTCCCGGGTGGGGGTGTGCCGACCGGCGGGTCCCACCGGTCGGCACGGCCCGTCACGCGCGGTGGGCGGTGCGGCCTACTGGGCCGACCACTCCCACAGGTTCCAGACGATGTCGGTCTGCGCGGGGTTGGGGATGACGTTGTCCAGGTGGTCACTCCAGGCGGCGGTGCCGGGGTGGCTGAACAGGGGGATCGTCACCAGGTCGTCCCACAGGATCGTCTCGATCTCGTTGATGATCTCCAGGCGGGCGTCGAAGTCGGGCTCCTGGAGGATGTCGCTCAGCAGCCCGTCCAGCTCCTCGTTGGAGTAGCAGCCGTTGTTGTTGCCCTTGCCGTCGGGGGTGCACTCCTCAGGGCTGCGGAAGGTGGAGTTCCAGCCGCTGACCTCGGCCGAACCGGACCAGGCGAACATGGCCACGTCGTAGGTGTTCTGCGACAGGCCGCCGTCGGAGTCGAAGAAGGTGTCCTCGGCGTTGATCTTGACCTCGAAGCCGGCCTCGTCACAGGAGTCCTTGATCAGCTCGGCGGTCTGGGCGCGGCGGGGGTTGCCGCCGATGAAGCCCAGGCGCACCTCCTGGCCGACCATGTCGAGCTCCTCCAGGATCTCGCGGGAGCGGTCGAGGTCGACCTCGCTCCACTTGTCGCCGCCGCTGGCCGCGACGGCCTCGGCGTAGCCGGGGTCGAAGGGCGCGATGTTGCGGACGTCCATCGTCTCGGCCTCGGGCTGGATCGGCTTGATGAGGTTGTCCACGATCAGCTGACGGGGGACGCAGTGCGCGAAGGCCTCACGCAGTTCGTACTCCTCGAAGGGGCTGGAGTCGAAGTTGAAGTCCAGGTGCTCGTAGACGTACTCGTCGTAGACCTCGTACTCGACCCCGGCCAGGCCGTCGAGCTGGTTGATCAGGTCGACCGTGGGCTGCGGCCGCATGACGTTGATCTCGAGGTTCTCCAGGGCCTGGGTCTGCTCGTCGGAGGCGATCCAGCGCACGACGATGCTGTCGTTGGCCGGGGCCTCGCCCCACCAGTTCTCGTTGAGCGTCAGGGTCAGGGACTGCCCCGCCTCGTAGGAGCTGAGCTTGTAGGGCCCGGAGGAGGGGATGAGCTCCTCGTCGGGCAGCGAGCCGCTGATCGTCCAGCCCTCGTTGAAGAACTCGACGGCGTCGGCGAGCGCGTCGTGGTCCTCCTCGCGGATGGCCTCGACCAGTTCGTCGGTGGTCAGACCGCCCTGCTCGGCCACCACGTGGGCGGGCATGATGGTGGTGTTGCCGTTGCTGGGGCCGTTGCTGGCCCAGTCGGCGTAGGGCTTCTCGTACTCCAGCGCGAAGTCCTTGTCCCCGGCCTCGCACTCGGGCATCAGGGTGTCCTCGGTGCCGCCGGTGCCGATGACGGAGAACTCGTACTTGCCGCTCTGTTGGGCCCACCACAGCATGACGTCGTCGCAGTCGATGCTCTCACCGTCGGACCAGACGGCGTCGGGGTGGATCGAGTACTCGACGATCTGGGGGTCTTCGGAGACCAGTTCGTAGGTGCCGAAGTCGGGGTTGGGGGTGACCGCGCCGCCCTCACCGAAGTACCAGAAGCCACTGGTCAGCCCGTGGTTGACGATGGCGTTCTTGCTGGAGTTGGCTCCGGCGGTGGTGTTGTTGTAGCTGTCGTACTCCTGGTCCCAGGCCAGGGTGATGGTGGAGCCTCCGGCGGCGCTGTCGGTGTCGCCGTCGCCGCCACCTCCCGAACACGCGGAGAGCGCCAGCGCTCCCACGGCGGCCACAACCGTGGCCTTGACGATTCTCCTGTTTTTTCGCAAGGGGGGTTCCTCTACCCTTCGGG
>CALGOD010000911.1 GCA_937957845.1 uncultured Nocardiopsis sp. | reverse complement strand
AGCACCGAGCGGGCCATGGCGCTCTTGCCGCAGCCGCTCTCGCCCACCACGCACAGCGTGCCGCCCCTGCGGATCGCCAGGTCGGCGCCGTCCACGGCCCGGATCACGGCGTCGTCGGTGAAGAAGTGCGTGCGCAGGTCCCGGATGTCCAGGACCACGTCACCGCGGTTTCCGGTCGCCAAGGCGACCACCTCCCTGGCTGTAGGGGTCGGCGGCGTCGCGGACACCGTCGCCGACGAAGTTGAGCACCAGGACCGCCACCGTCACCGCGGCCCCGGGCAGCAGGAGCCAGGGCGCGTTGGCGATCGAGTGGATGTTCTGCGCCTCCTGGAGGAGCACGCCCCAGCTCACGACCGGTGCCTGGAGTCTCAGGCAGAGGAAGGACAAAGAGGTCTCGACCAGGATCATGAACGGCACCGCCAGGGTCAGGGAGGCGATGATGTGGCTGGTGAAGGACGGCAGCATGTGGCGGCCGATGATCCGGCCGGTGCCGCACCCGTCCAGCCGCGCGGCCGTCACGAAGTCCTCCTGGCGCAGGGAGAGGAAACGGCCGCGAACCACACGCGCCAGGTCGGTCCAGCCGATGAGCGAGAGGATCACGGTGATGGCCAGGTAGGTCTGGATCGCGCCCCAGTCACGGGGGACGGCCGCGGAGAGCCCCATCCACAGCGGGATCGTGGGGATGGACATCAGGAACTCGATGACGCGTTGGATGCCGTTGTCCACACGTCCGCCCAGGTAGCCCGAGAGTCCGCCGAGCACGAGGCCGAGGACGAAGGACAGGGCCACCCCGGCCAGGCCGATGGACATCGACACCCGGGTGCCGTAGACGATCCGGGAGGCCATGTCGCGGCCGTTGCGGTCGGCGCCCAGCAGGTACACGTCCTGGTCGGGGTCCTTGGCGCCGATCAGGTGGACGTCGCCGGGGAACAGGCCCCACATCTCGTAGGGGCGGCCGCGCACGAACAGACCGATCGGGATCTTGGCGGACTCGTCGACGGTGTAGGTGTTGGCGAGCGTCTCGGCGTCGCGTTCCACCTCGTAGTCGTACACGTACATGCCCAGGTCGAAGCCGTCGGAGGTGTCCACGAAGTGGAGCCGCTGAGGCGGGGCGTAGGTGCGGTCGGCGTTGTAGGCGCCCGGTGTGCCGGGCGCGAGGAACTCGGAGAAGACCGACACCAGTACGAGCACGCACAGCACGAGCGCACCGGCGACGGCCAGCTTGTTGCGGCGGAAACGCCGCTGGACGAGCACCCGTTGGGGCACGTCACCGGGAAGGGCGGACCAGGTCTCCTCGGTGGTCGCGGCACCGGGGGCCTCGGGGCCGGCGGCGGGTTCCCCGTCCGGGGGCGGGGGACGTCCGGGCAGTGGTCCCATGGTCACGTCCTCTCGACGTGTTGGTAGCGGATACGCGGGTCCCACCAGGCCAACAGCAGGTCGGAGAGCAGGGTGCCGACGACCGTCAGCGCGCCGAGGACGAGGATGACGCTTCCGGCCAGGTACATGTCCTGGTTGCGTAAGGACTCGACCAGGAGCGGCCCGGTCGTCTCCAGGCTCAGCACGATGGAGACCAGCACCTCGCCGCCCACGAGGGTGGGCAGGATCCAGCCGATGGTGCTGATGAAGGGGCTGAGCGCCATGCGTACGGGGTACTTGAGGATGACCCGCCACTCGGGCAGACCCTTGGCGCGGGCGGTGGTGACGTAGGGCTTGCGCAGTTCGTCCAGGAGGTTGGCCCGCAGCACCCGGATGAGCGCCGCCGTGCCCGCCGTGCCGATGATCAGGACCGGGATCCACAGGTTGGACACCACGTCCAGGACCTTGCCGAGGTTCCAGGCGGCGTCGACGTACTCGCGTGAGACGATGCCGCCCACGCTCTGGCCGAAGTAGCGGAAGGACACCCAGGCGAAGATCAGGGCGAGCATGAAGTTCGGGGTGGCCAGTCCGACGAATCCGACGAAGGTCACGGCGTAGTCGCCGAGGGAGTACTGGCGCACCGCCGAGTACACCCCGAGGGGGAAGGCGATCGCCCAGCTCAACAGCAGTGTGGACACGGCCAGCGCCAGGGTGAGGCCGATCCGGTCCCACATGAGGTCGGCCACGGGGCGGTGGTACTGGAAGGACTGGCCGAAGTCGCCGTGCAGGAGGATCCCGGAGATCCAGCGCCAGTACTGGACGAAGAAGGGGTCGTTGAGCCCGTACCGCTCCTCCAACGCGCGGATCTGCGCGTTGTCCACCCCCTGCCCCTGGGCGGACAGTTGGGCGATGTAGGCGGTCAGGAAGTTGCCGGGGGGCAGTTGGATCACCAGGAACGCCACGAGCGAGATGGCGAACAGGGTCGGGATCATGTACAGCAGGCGGCGGATCACGTAGCGGCGCATGGCGTCCCCCTCGTGGGACCCGCCTTCCGGCGGTCCCCGCCAAGGTGGAGGTGCGCCCGCGAGTGCGGTGTCACCATTGGACGCCCCCACCGTCCATGCGGGCGTGGAACGGCGACTCCGGCCCCAGGTCGGCGGGGGTGACGGGACGTCCGCCGAAGGAGGAGGCGTAGACGCCCGCGACCAGGCGCATCGTCCGCAGCGACTCGGCGGAGGTCACCGGTGGGGCGGTGCCCTCGCGCAGGGCGGTCAGCACCTGGGTGATCTGGGCGTGGTGTCCGCTGTCGGTGCCCCGTTCGCCGTTCTCCCAGGCGGTCGTGACCTCCTCCTCGAACCCGGGCGCGGGGGTGATCCGCCAGTCGGAGTCGCCGTAGCCGTACAGGTGGACCAGTTCGACGGTGGCCCGTTCGTAGTCGATCCGGATCCGGCTCTCCTCCTGGGGTGAGACCAGACTGTTGACCACACTGGCCACCGCCCCGTCGGCGAAGTCCACGCGGGCCATGGAGACGTCCTCGGTCTCGACGTCGCGCGCCTGACGGCGGGCGATCGCCGACACCTCCGTCCATTCGCCCAACAGGGACAGCAGCAGGTCCATCTGGTGGATCCCGTGCCCCATGGTCGGGCCGCCGCCCTCGGTCTCCCACTTGCCGCGCCAGGGCACGTCGAAGTACTCCTGCGGTCTGAACCATGTCGTGTGGCAGACCGCCACCAGCGGGCGTCCGAGGACGCCGGCGTCGGCCAGCGCGCGCACCCGGCGAGCCCCCGAGCCGAAGCGGTGCTGGAACACGGTGGCCAGCCACGGCCCGCCCTCACCGCCCTCGGCCGCCGCCATCTTCTCGGCCTCGGCCAGGCTCAGTGCCGGGGGTTTCTCCACCAGCACGGAGGCGCCCGCCCCCAGACAGGCCTCGACCTGGGGCAGGTGCAGGCCGGGCGGGGTGCACACGTGCACCAGTTCGGGGCGCTCGCCCTCCAACATCGCGGACAGGTCGGTGTATCCCGCGGGGATGGCGAACCGGGAACGGAACGTGGTGAGGACCTCGGTGTCGACGTCGACCGCGGCGACGATCTCGGCCTTCTCCGGGAGGGAGGCCAGTGCCGAGGCATGGAAACGGGCGATGTTCCCGGTGCCCACGAGGGCGACGCGGACCGGGTCTGTGGGGCCGGGGCCGGTGGGAGGGGTGCTCATGTGTGGTTCTCCTCTGTCAGCGGGGGGTGGGGGGTGGCGAGGAGCCTGGGGTCGCGGGACCGGACCATGGCGGTAA
>CALGOD010000910.1 GCA_937957845.1 uncultured Nocardiopsis sp. | reverse complement strand
CGGTGAACTCGGCCCGGGCGGGCTCCCCCGAGCCGTCGCCCGCGGAGGCGATGGTCACCGATCGGGCCTCGTCCCAGTCCTGCTCTCCGAAGGAGAGCGAGCCTCCCGAGACCACGGAGAGCGTGTCGCTTCCGGAGGTGCGCTCCACCCCGACGGAGACGTCCTCCTCGGGTGCCTGCGACAACGCGACGTCGAAGGAGGCTTCGCCGCCGGGCTCCAGCACGACCGAGACGGGGTCCACGACCAGGAAGGCCTCTTCGGGTTCGGACGGCCCGTCCTCGCCCGCACAGTCGCGGCCGTTGAGGGTGAACGCGGTGGGCACGGAGTTGCCACCGCTGTAGGTGGCCTGGAAGCCGAAGGTCGCGCTCTGGCCTGAGCCGAGCGCGGACGCCCAGGCCGGAGCGCTCGCGGTCACCGAAGCACCGCTCTGGGAGACGTCGGCGTTCCAACCGTTGGTGACCTGCTGGTTCCCGGAGAACTCCCAACCCAGCGTCCAACGGGGGAGGGACTCTCCATGGTTGGTGACGGTGACGTCGGCGGTGAAGCCCGAGCCCCAGTCGTTGAGCGTGTAGTCGACCGTGCAGAGCGGCGCCGCCTGCGCGGGACCGGCGGGGAGGAGAGCGGCCAGGAGCGCCGCTCCGAAGAATGCGGATGCTGATCTGCGCCGGCGTGAGCGGCGCGGATCGGGGTGGGGGGTGATCACGTGTCCTCCCTGGACGGGTTCTCCTTCCCCGCGGCCCTGGAGCGCGGGGGCGCCCGTCAGGGGATCGGGGGAGGGAGTGCGCGTGGTGTGGAGGGAGCCGGGTGACGGCGCTGTCACCCGGGGCTCAGGACCCAGGTCGGTCCTTACGTGGGGTCTCGGTACAGCCCGAACAAGCGTGCGCAGGTGCCGGCACACGCTACGGGAGCGCTCCCATCAGGCGTGGGCTGAAGTTAACATCGACGACTTCTGAAGACAATGGGTGTATACGGAGTTACCAGTCGTTAAGTTCCGGAAACTTCCGATAAAACTGGGGCGGCTCGGGCCGCGGCGGAAGACTGCGGACGCCTGCCGTCCGGGGGCCTTCCAGCGACACTAACCTCTCCACCGGCCGCAACC
>CALGOD010000909.1 GCA_937957845.1 uncultured Nocardiopsis sp. | reverse complement strand
CGTCGGGGTGGGTGAGGAACGGGGAACGGCCCGGAACGGGCGACCTATCCCTCGCCCCGCAGGTTCTTCTTGAGGAACTCCACCTGGAGCAGCATCAGGTTCTCCGCGACGGTCGGGTCCGAGGGGGAGTGCGTCACCCCCGACAACGGCAGCACCGTGTGCGGGCGTCCCGCCGCCATCAGAGCCGACGACATCCGCTGGGTGTGGGCGAAGGCCACGTTGTCGTCGGCCAACCCGTGGATCATCATCAGGGGCCGCTCCAGCCCGGCCGCCTCCTCCAACAGCGAACTGCGTGCGTAGGCGTCGGGCTCGCCCTGAGGGGTGCCCAGGTAGCGCTCGGTGTAGTGGGTGTCGTACAACGCCCAATCGATGACCGGCGCGCCGGCGACGGCGGCGTGGAAGAGGTCCGGGCGGCGCAGCACCGCCAGCGCCGCCAGATACCCGCCGAAGGACCAACCCTGGACACCCACCCGGGACAGGTCGAGGAAGTCGAACCGTTCCGCCGCGTCGCGCAGCGCCGCCACCTGGTCCTCCAGGACGGGCTCCGCCAGGTCCAGGTGTACGCTCTGCTCCCATTCCATCCCGATGCCCGGGGTGCCGCGGCCGTCCGCGATGAGCACCGCGAACCCCTGCTCGGCGTACCACTGGGCGTTCAGATGAGCACCGCGGGAGCTCAGTACCCGCTGTGCGTGCGGGCCTCCGTAGGGCGCCATCAACACGGGCAGCCGCCCGTCCCCGTGGAACCAGGAGGGCAGTACCAGCGCCGACGGGATCCGGCGCTCGGCGGCCCGCCAGAACTCCACGCGAGGCTCGGGCAGGTCGGGGACCTCGGCGAAACTCTCGATCTCGGTGAGGGTGCGACGTGTCTCGGTGCCGGCACCGCGCACGACCATCGTGCGTACTCCGGTGAAGTCCATCGAGCGATGCTGGAGCACAAGGGTGTCGCCGCGCAGCCGCCCCGAGCGCAGACCGCCGTGCGCGCTCCCGCCCTCGACGCCTCGGCCCCCGGGCACCTCCACCGGCGCGGCCAGGCCCGTGTCCGACTCGACCAGCCACAACGACACCTGGCCGGGACTTCCCATGGGAGAACCCGAGTACAGGATCCGGTCGCCGTCCACGTCCACCACGCCGCGCACGTACACGTCGTCGGGGCCGACCGGGTTCTCGCCCACGT
>CALGOD010000908.1 GCA_937957845.1 uncultured Nocardiopsis sp. | reverse complement strand
GAGGACCACGCGCTCTGGAGCGTGCCTACCAGCCCCGACCCCCCGGTCAAGGGGGTGAGGAAGGGCAGGGGGTCCTCCCGCAGACACGTCACCAGGGTCGCGGGGTCGTAGAGGGTCAGCCAGGAGGCCGCGGAGACCAGGGCGCCGGGAAGGCGGCCGAGAAGGAGGCAGATCCCAGCCAGGTAAGCGCTGTCCCCGCCGCTCGAAGCCGGGGAGAGTCGGGCGTCCCCCATGTGCCACATGAGCACGTCGACCGCGGCCTCGGGGGAGAGCGGAGCCAGGGGGAAGACCTGCTCTCCGTGCTCCCCGTGAGGGCGGGGGCCGACCACGAGGACACGCAGTTCGGTGCACTCACCGAGCAGATGGGCGAGCGCCGTCCCGTTGAGGGCTCTGGGACGGGGGGCGTCCAGGACCAGCAGGGCGGGCCGGTCTCCCACGGCCCTGGCCAGGCCGTCCACCCCGCCGAGTTCCACGTCTGCCGTGACCAGAGAGCCGAACAGACAGTCCACCGCTCGCTCGACCAGGTCGGCCAGCCCCCCGCGCGCGCCCACGCTCGGCATGCGGAGATCGCCTCCGGACCCGGCGGCCCACAGGACCGGGCTCCCCGAACTCTGGTGATAGCTCCGGGCCACCTCGGCCGCGAAACGGCTCTTGCCCACGCCGGGGAGACCGGTCACCGTCACCAGGCGCCGCCCCGGAGCCGCGAGGGTCAGGGCCAGGGCGTCGGCCTCGTCCCGGCGGCCGAGGGTCGGGGTGCACGGAGTGGGCGGCGGTGAGGGAACGGCGTGCGGCCCGGACAGACCGTAGGCGTGGCCCCCCATCCGCCCCGCGACGGCCAGCAGCTCCATTCGGCCGCGTTCGTTGAGACGCAGTGCGTCCGCGAGCAGATGAACGGTGTCCTTGCGCGGCTGTCGTACCCTGTCGTGCTCCAGGTCCCGAATCGCCCGAACGCTGACGGTGGAGAAGTCCGCCAGTTCCTGCTGGGTCAGGTCGGCTCGCGAACGATGTACTCGAAGCAGCTGACCGAAGCTCTGTCCGTTGTCTGGGGTTTCCATGTTCGGCACCGACCTTTCGTGGCGGCTCTTCACCTGGCGACCCCATCGTCGGAGAGTCCGCTATCTCCGGTATGTCTTTCGCGCTACCCCGGGCCGGCACCCGGACAGAGCACGTGCCCGTGGAGAGGGCGGGACCTCCGACGATGCCTTTGACGTGGGAGGAAAAGGCGAAGAGGCACGGTCAGTACACCCCGACGGGAGGTGATAGGAGGCCTCCGCGGGTGGGATAGCGGGGTGATAGCGCAAGCGACGACCCCGCGATGCCGCGTCTTCCTAACTTTGTGTTCATCAGCAAGAACGCAGCGAATCAGAAAAGGGAAGACACCATGCGCCTCGCCAAGAACATCGCCCTCGCCCTCGCCGCCACCACCGCTCTCGCCGCGGCCGTCCTCACCGGAACCGCCGCGCACGCCGACGACACCGTTCCCTGCACGCAGCCTCCGACCGTGTGCGCCGACGGCGGCAACTGGGAGAAGTGACCGTGCCCCCGGCGGCGGCTTCGTCCGGCACGTTCCTCAGGGCCGGGGCGAGGTCATGAGCCCCGCGGCCGCCTCACGCTCGCGCTCCATGCCGCGCTCCTCGAAGATCCTCGCCGCGCGCCCGGCCAGTTCGACGGCCTGCTCCGTCTCCCCCGCCTCCAGGAGCAGCCGTGCCAGGTCCAGCCCCGTCTCGGCCTCGCCCTCACGGTCCAGTATCTGTTCCCGTACCGCCAGTGCGCGGCCCAGATAGCGGCGCGCCTCCTG
>CALGOD010000907.1 GCA_937957845.1 uncultured Nocardiopsis sp. | reverse complement strand
CACGTCGTGCACCTGTGCCAGACCGCTGGCTCCGAGCGCGTGGCCCCGGCCGACCGGGCCGCCCGTCCGGTTGACCGGCAGGGCTCCACCGGCCTCGGTGACCCCCTCGGTGATCCACCGTTGCTCCTCGCCCTTCGGGCAAAGGCCGACATCGGTCCAGGCCATCAGTTCGTAGGCGACCGAGGCGTCGTGCACCTCGGCCAGATCCATGTCCGAAGGCCCCAGTCCCGCCTGTTCGAAGGCCGCCAGAGCCGAGGCCTGGACCGCGTTGGGCATCTCCGGTCGGTCCTGGGGTGGACGGGTGGCCAGCTGCGACGCCAGGACACGGACGGCACGGTCCGAGGCCACCGCCTCGGGTCTGCTGGTGACGACCACCGCGGCGGCACCGTCGCTGACCGGTGAGCTCATCAACACGGTGAGCGGTTCCACGACGGTACGCGCCGTGAGCACCTCCTCCGGGGTGGCACCGAAACGGCGGTGGGCGAACGGGTTGAGCGTGGCGCTTTCCAGCGAGCGGGACGCGACCCGGGCCAGACCCTCGATCGTCACCCCTCTCTCGTCGAACAACGCGGTGGCCAACTTGGCCTGGCGGTCGACGAACGGACTGCGGTCCTGTCCCGCTCCCTCCCCGACGCTGAAGCCCTCCTCCACGTCCGCGCCCGCCGCGTAGGCGCTGAACATCCGCTGCCGGTCGGCGTGGTTGGCCTTCTCCACGCCCAGCGCCAACACGGTGTCGTACATCCCCGAGGCGACCGCCATCCACGCGAGGTGGAGGGCGTTGCCTCCCGAGGCACAGGCGTTCTCCACGTTGTGGATCGGGATGCCGGCGAGCCCGAGCGGGTAACCCACCACCTCGCCGCGGATGCATTCCTGTCCGGTGATCAGGCCGGCGAGCGCGTTGGAGAAGAACATCGCCTGGACGTCACCGACCCCGATGTCGGCGTCGGCCAACGCGGCGTCCACGGCCACCTTGCCGAGCTCCTTCATCGAACGGTCGAGGAACTTCCCGAACGGGCTCATGCCCACGCCGCTCACTACCACGGTCTCAGCCATCGTCGTCCTCTCTCAAGCGGGTACGTTCGGGGGCGTCGGCCACGCTGCGCTGACGCCCCCGTCCACCAGCAGGTTCTGGCCGGTCACATAGCTCGCGTCGTCACCGGCGAGGAACGCGACCGCCGCGGCCACCTCCTCGGGTGTCCCCTCGCGCCCCATCGGGACCACCGAGCCGCGCGCCGCTCCCCCATCGCCGAACTCTCGCCGCACCAGCGCGGAGTCGATGTTGCCCAGGGCCACCGCGTTGGAACGGATGCCTCGACCGCCGTACCGCACCGCAAGGTGTCGCATCACTCCGAGTTGGGCCGCTTTGGTCGCCTCGTAGGAGAGCGAACGCCGACTGCTCAACACTCCGGCCGTCGATCCGATGAAGACGAAGGCGCCTCGTCCTTGGGCGAGCATCCGCGGCAGTGCCGCCTGGGCCGTCAGCCAGTGCGAGCGGACGTTGACGTCGTTGGCGGTGTCCCAGTCCTCCAGGGACTGCACCTTGGCCGGTTCCCGGCCGGAGACTCCGACGTTGCAGACCACCACGTCCAGACGCCCCTCGCCGAACCGCACGGCCTCCTCGACCGCGGCACGACAGGACTCGGGGTCGGCGGCGTCGACCTCGACGGCCAGGCCCGGGGTCCTCAGGTGGGCCACCGTCGCTTCGGCGCGGTCGCGATCCTTGTCGCCGACCACGACCCGGGCTCCCTCGGAGGCCAGCCGCAGTGCGATCGCGCGCCCGTTGCCCATGGGGAGTTCTTCTCCGGGGCGGGCGGGGCCGTCGCTTCCGCCCCCGAGCACGTAGGCGACCTTGCCTTCGAACCGGCCCATCTCAGTAGCTCCTCGGCAGGCCCAGCACCTGCTGGGCGATGAAGTTCAGCGACATCTCCTGGCTCACCGGGGCCAGGCGCATGATGCGCGCCTCCCGCCAGTACCGTTCCACGTGGTACTCCTGGGCGTAGCCCAGTCCTCCGTGGGTCTGCATGGCACGGTCCGCGGCCTGGTAACCGGCGTCGGCGGCCAGGTACTTGGCGATGTTGGCCTCGGCGCCGCAGGACTGACCGGAGTCGTATTTGGTCGCGGCGATCAGCGTCATCTCCCAGGCCGCTTCGAGGTGCGCGTACGCGTCCGCGAGCGGGTGGCTCAAAGCCTGGTTGCTGCCGATCTGCCGGTCGAAGACCCGACGTACCTTGGCGTACTCCGTCGCGCGGCGCACGGCCGCCTGACCGATCCCGACGGCCTCGGCCGCGATCAGCACCCGCTCCGGGTTGAGACCGGAGAGAATGTGTTTGAAGCCCTTCCCCTCCTCGCCGACCAGCCGCCACCCCTCGACCGGCAGGTCGTCGTAGAAGGTCTCACAGGTGGCCACCGCGTTCCGACCCGGTTTGGGGATCGGCCGGATGTCGACGTGCTCGGGATCCAGGTCGATGAGGAAGAGACTGAGACCGTCGAAGCGCCGGGCCGGATCATCGGGCGCCGGGGACGTGCGGGCCAACATCAGGGCGACCGAGGATTCGAGCGCCTTGCTGGTCCAGATCTTCTGTCCGGTGATGCGCCAACCGTCACCATCGCGTACCGCACGCGTGGTGATGCGTGAGGTATCGG
>CALGOD010000906.1 GCA_937957845.1 uncultured Nocardiopsis sp. | reverse complement strand
GTCGCGATGTGGATGGCCTTTGCCCTGTTCACATGACCATGGTGGCCGGGGCGCGGGAGACCGTGTCCTCGGCTCGCACGATGCGGCGGAGCCCGCCTCACCCCACTCACCGGCAGGGCCCGCACCCAGGGAACGGACTCCGTATCCCTGAACATGTGCGAGGTCTTCGGCACGCCCGGGGACCTGTCGGATGGACGTCCTCGTCGATCTCGCCGGCGGTGCCGACCATCGCCTTCGTCCGGCGTCCACTGGACCACGACTCCTTGCCAGGGTCCTCCTCGCCCCCACCGGACAAGACCACGGACCTCGCAGCGCCGCACGCTTCGTCGTTGTGGCCTTGGCCGACTACACCGTTACCGGTGAGGGTCCCCACCCGCATGGGGGACCTCATCGACAGGGTGGAGCGTCTGCTCAGGCCTCACCTTCGGGTCGAGGACGGTCCGCGGGAAGGTGCCACGCTCACCGGGACGAGACGGGTGGGCCGCACCTTTGAGAAGATCTGGAGCCCCGAGGCGGCGGCGTCGCACACAGTGATGCCGCGGCACCGGTGGACGCGGGGGAGTAGTCGATCTCAGGGCCCTGGGATCGACCGTTCCCTCTCCCACCCGACCCCGCGCGAGCCCTACTTCCGCTCCTGGGCGTCGATCGCGGCCTCGATGCCGTCGAGCAGCGCCTCCAGCCCGAATCGGAAGGTCTCCCACGCCTCCTGCTCCAGGTAGGGCTTGTCCATGTCCTCGTTGTCGAACGCCCCCTGCTCGCTCATGAGGGTCAGGGTGGGAAAGCGCTCGGCGAAGTCGGGGGCCACCCTCTCCAGTTCGGCCGAGCGTTCGTACCACCACTCGTCCTCGGCCCTGCCCGTGACCGCCTCGGCCCGGCGGGCTTCGGATGCGGTTCGAACCGGTCCGCGCACCAGGGTGAACAGGTTGCCGTAGGCACTGCGGATCCGTACCGGGGCCAACCCGGCGCGGTGCAGCACCGTGGCCAGCGACTCGAAGAGCCGGTACTCGCCCGGCCCCAGCACCGGCCGGGCCTGGGAGACCTCCAGAGTCCAGGGGTGGCGCAGGTAGAAGTCCCACAACCGGACAGCCCAGGAGGTCGTGGCCGCGCGCCAGTCCTGTTCGGTGTCGCTTTCGGCCGCGTCGGCCAGCTCCCCGAAGGCCTGGTCGTACATCAGCTCGACGAGCTCGTTCTTGCTGGCCACGTAGGTGTACAGGGACATGGCGGTGCGACCCAGGCGCCCGCCCACGGCGCGCATGGACAAAGCGTCCATGCCCTCCTCATCGGCCAAGGCGATGGCGGTCTCCACCACCAGGTCGACGCTGAGCTCCGGTTTTGGCCCGGGCGCGGTCCGCTTCTCCTTCCCGTCGCGGTCGCGCCACAGCAACTCCATGGCGCGACGGGCGTCCCCCTGCCCGGCGTAGACCACCACTTGCATCTCCTTACGACATAAACTAACGTTCGCAGGTCATCATCTTACGCCATAAGGAATTCCAAGGAGCAGTGTGTCCTCCGAACCCTTCACCGCGGACGCCCACGACACCATCCAGGTGCGGGGAGCCCGGGAGAACAACCTCGCCGACGTGGACGTGGACATCCCCAAACGACGGCTGAGCGTCTTCACCGGCCTGTCCGGGTCGGGCAAGTCCTCCCTGGTCTTCGGCACGATCGCCGCCGAGTCCCAGCGGCTCATCAACGAGACCTACACGACTTTCGTCCAGTCGTTCATGCCCAGTCTGGGGCGCCCCGACGTGGACGCCCTGCGCAACCTGAGCGCGGCCATCATCGTCGACCAGGAGCGGATGGGCGCCAACTCCCGCTCCACCGTCGGCACCGCCACCGACGCCGCCGCCATGCTCAGGATCGTCTTCAGCCGGGTGGGCACCCCGCGTCTGGAGCCCTCCAGCGTCTTCAGCTTCAACAGCTCCGAGGGCATGTGCCCCGAATGCGAAGGACTGGGGCGCACCGACCAGATCGACATCGACGAGCTGGTGGACCGTGACCTGTCCCTGAACGAGGGCGCCATCACCGTCCCCGGCTACGGGGTGGGCACCTGGTACTGGCAGGTGTTCGTCCACTCGGGCCTGCTGGACGCCGACAAGCGACTGGCCGACTACACCGAGCGGGAGTGGCACACCCTGCTGCACCTGCCCACCACCAAGGTCAAGGTGGGCACCAACTCCTTCTCCTACGAGGGGTTGATCCCCAAGATCAGGCGCACCTACCTGACCAAGGACCGCGAGAAGATGCAGACGGCGGTGCGCGCCTTCGTGGACCGGGCCGTGGTCTTCGCGGTGTGCCCCCAGTGCGAGGGCAGCCGCCTCAACGCCCGGGCCCGCTCGGTCAAGGTCGCCGGACGCACCATCGCCGAGTGCTCGGCCATGCAGGTCGACGAGCTCGCCGCGTTCGTGG
Organism: uncultured Nocardiopsis sp.; assembly: GCA_937957845.1. Taxonomy (GTDB): domain Bacteria; phylum Actinomycetota; class Actinomycetes; order Streptosporangiales; family Streptosporangiaceae; genus Nocardiopsis. The sequence goes on along the minus strand of CALGOD010000906.1, from coordinate 2,681 downwards.
CCTGCCTGGACGAGCCCTCGGTCAAACCCCTGCTGGACGGCCTCGGCCACACCCTGGACTCCCTGGTACGGGTGGGACTGGGCTACCTGAGTCTGGACCGGGAGTCGGGCACCCTGTCCGGAGGTGAGGCCCAACGGGTCAAGATGGTCCGTCACCTGGGCTCCAGCCTCAGCGACGTGACCTACGTCTTCGACGAACCCACCGTGGGCCTGCACCCGCACGACATCGAGCGGATGAACCACCTGCTCCTGAGCCTGCGGGACAAGGGCAACACGGTCCTGGTGGTCGAACACAAACCCGAGACCATCGCCATCGCCGACCACGTGGTGGACCTTGGCCCCGGCGCCGGTCCCGCGGGCGGGCACATCACCTACACCGGGGACGTGGCCGGGCTGCGCGCCTCCGACACCCTCACCGGCAGGCACCTGGACCACCGGGTCGCCCTGCGCGAACAGGTGCGCAGACCCACCGGTGTCCTCTCCATCACCGGCGCCGACACCCACAACCTCAAGAACGTGGACGTGGACATCCCACTCGGCGTGCTCACCGTGGTCACCGGCGTGGCGGGCTCGGGCAAGAGCTCGCTCGTCCACGGCTCCCTGCCCGCGCACGAAGGCGTGGTGGTGGTCGACCAGTCACCGATCCGAGGTTCGCGCCGCTCCAACCCGGCCACCTACACCGGCCTGCTCGACCCGATCCGCACCGCCTTCGCCCGGGCCAACAAGGTCAAGGCCTCCCTGTTCAGCGCCAACTCCGAGGGCGCCTGCCCCCAGTGCAAGGGAGCGGGGGTCGTCTACACCGACCTGGCGATGATGGCCGGGGTCGCCTCCACCTGCGAACAGTGCCGGGGCAGGAGGTTTCGCCCTGAGGTGCTCGCCCACACACTGCGCGGCAAGGACATCAGCCAGGTACTGGCGATGTCGGTGGTCCAGGCACGGGAGTTCTTCACCTCGGGCAACGCCCGCACCATCCTGGACCGCCTTCACGACGTGGGCCTGGGCTACCTGAGCCTGGGCCAGCCGCTGACGACCCTGTCCGGCGGTGAGCGCCAACGTCTGAAACTGGCGATCAGCATGGCCCGGCAGGGCGCGGTGTACGTGCTGGACGAACCGACCACCGGCCTGCACCTGGCCGACGTGGACCGGCTGTTGGCGTTGCTGGACCGCCTGGTCCAAGGCGGCGACACGGTGGTGGTCATCGAACACCACCAGGCGGTGATGGCCCACGCCGACCACATCATCGACCTGGGTCCGGGTGCCGGACACGACGGCGGTCGGGTCGTCTTCGAAGGCAGCCCCGCCGCCCTGGTCGCCGACGCCGACACCCTCACCGCCCGCCACCTGCGCGCCTACCTGGGCCGCTGACACCGCGACCCCACCCGCGTGGGCGCCTTCCTCCAGTACGGGGGAGGGCGCCCACGTCCTTGGAGGGGGCCGTTGGGGGCCGGAGCGTCCGGGGCGCAGGAGGCCGGCGTCCACACACCCCCGCCCCCGGCTCAGGGACGCGTGGGTGGCGCACCAGGGACGTACCAGGGAGATCCCCCATGGATTTCTGGCCGCACGTGCTAGATTCTGTCCATGCGGCCAAAAAATGAGACGAGCGGTCAGAAGCGGTCCTTCATCGAGAAGGCCCGCAGGGCACAGATCATCACGGCGGCCGTCGACACCATCGCCGAGGTGGGCTACCCCAACGCCTCCCTGGCACGGATCGCCGACACCGCCGGGATCAGCAAGGGCGTCATCTCCTACCACTTCGCAGGAAAGGACGAGCTGATGGACCAGGTGGTGACGGACATCTACACCGAGATCGGCGAGTCGGTCCTGCCTCGGATCATGGAACAACAGAACGCCGCCGACATGCTGCGCGCCCACGTGCGGGGCGTGGCCGGGTACGCGCTGGCCCATCCCGGACGCATGGCGACACTGACGCAGATCTTCACCCACGCACGCAAGGCCGACGGGACCCCCCGCTACGGGGCCGCCGAGACCGAGGCCCTCTACGAACCTCTGGAGAACCTCTACCGAGCCGGCCAGGACAGCGGCGAGTTCCGCGACTTCGACGTGCGGGTGATGGCGGTGACCCAGCAGGCGGCCATCGACGCGATGTTCTCCTACTGCAGCCTCCACCCCGACCACGACCTGATGGCGTACGCCCATGAACTGGGCGAACTGCTCGTACGCGCCATCCGCGCAGACCCGCCTTCACCCGCTCCCATGTGATGAGGACCCCATGACACAACGGACCACACCACCCCACACCCCGACCGTCGGCGTACCACCCGAGCGGCGGCGCCTGCACCACATCGACAACCTGCGCGTGGCACTGACCGTCCTGGTGGTCCTGCACCACGTGGCGGTGACCTACGGCAACATCCCGGTCTGGTACTACACCGAACCCGCCCAGGACCCCTCCGGCGGCCTGCTCGACGTGTTCGTCATCGTCAACCAGACCTACTTCATGGGCCTGTTCTTCCTCATCGCCGGCTACTTCGTGCCAGGGGCGGCCGACCGCAGGGGAGGCCGGGGCCTGGCGCGTGAACGCCTGCGGCGCCTGGGCGTGCCCTTACTGCTGTTCGCGCTGCTGGTGCGTCCGTTCGTCACCGCCCACCACTACCCCGAGTGGGTGCGGCTCTTCCAGGCCGAGGGCTCCGAACTTCCCTACTGGCTCTTCTACCTGGTCAG
>CALGOD010000905.1 GCA_937957845.1 uncultured Nocardiopsis sp. | reverse complement strand
GCCGTCGGCGGCGTAGGCGGAACCGGCGTTGAACCCGAACCAGCCGAACCACAGGAGCGCGGAGCCCAGCAGAACGAACGGAAGGTTGTGCGGGCGCATCGACTCCGAGCCGAAGCCCTTGCGACGGCCGAGCACGAGGGTCAGGGCCAAGGCGGCGGCGCCGGCGTTGATGTGGACCGCGGTGCCGCCCGCGAAGTCGATGACCTCGTGACCACCGATCGACAGGCGGCCGATCCAACCACCGCCCCAGACCCAGTGGGCGACGGGGAAGTAGACCAGGAGCGTCCAGATCGGTGCGAAGAGCACCCAGGCGCCGAACCTGGCTCGGTCGGCGATGGCTCCGCTGATCAGGGCCACCGTGACGACGGCGAACATCATCTGGAAGCCGGCGTCGGCCAGGAGCGGGTGGCCTCCGCCGCCCGCTCCGTCCATGGGTTCGACGCCACCGATGAGATCGGTCAGGCCCACGTGTGCGAGGCCACCGACGAAGAGGTCGACGGGGCCGCCGTCGGAGTAGGTGAGCGAGTGGCCGACGGCGACCCAGAGCACGCTCACGATCGCGATGCTCGCAAAACTCATCAACATCATGTTCAGTACGCTCTTGGCCCGCGACATGCCTCCGTAGAAGAAGGCCAGGCCCGGTGTCATGAGCATCACGAGGGCCGCGCTGACCAGCAGCCACGCCGTGTTGCCGGAGTCGGTCATCACATCGCCTCCATGGGACGGACGGGGATCGTCTGTGAGGGCGGCGATCGGCCGGTGCGTCGTCGGACCCGCCGTGGAACACCGCACGGCAACTCTCCGGCCGGGATGTTTCCTCGGTGTGCGCGAAAGATCACGCGGGCGTGAAAGGGCGGCGGGAAGTGTTAAGGGCGGGTGAACCCCGGCCCCGACGTGGGTCCGCGTACGCGATCCCACGCGCAACGGGCCCTCGCACACGGGCGCGGCCGGACACCTCGGAGTGTCCGGCCGCGCCGTCGGTCGGGTGTTCGTCAGTCCTGGGAGAGGATCGCGTCCACGAAGACCTCCGGGTCGAAGGGCGCCAGGTCGTCGGGGCCCTCACCGAGCCCGACCAGCTTGACCGGCACTCCCAGCTCCCGCTGGACCTGCACGATGATGCCGCCCTTGGCGGTGCCGTCCAGCTTGGTCAGCGCGATACCGGTCACGTTCACGACCTCACCGAACACCCGGGCCTGGCGCAGGCCGTTCTGTCCGGTGGTCGCGTCCAGGACGAGCAGCACCTCGTCGACCTGTGACTTCTTCTCCACGACCCGCTTGACCTTGCCCAGCTCGTCCATGAGGCCGGTCTTGGTGTGCAGACGTCCGGCGGTGTCGATGATGACGGTGTCCGCGCCGTCCTCGATGCCCCGTGCGACGGCGTCGAAGGCCACGCTGGCGGGGTCGGCGCCCTCTTCCTTGCTCACGACGGGGGCTCCCACGCGACTCCCCCAGGTCTGGAGTTGTTCGCTGGCCGCGGCGCGGAAGGTGTCGGCGGCGCCGAGCACCACACTGCGGCCGTCTCCGACCAGGACCCGGGCCAGTTTGCCGGTGGTGGTGGTCTTACCGGTGCCGTTGACGCCCACGACCATGATCACGGCCGGACGGTCACCGTGCGGCTCGGTGCGCACGGTGCGGTCGGCGTCGGTGGAGATGTGCGTGAGGAGTTCCTCGCGCAGCAGAGCGCGTACCTCCTCGGGGCCCCGGGTGCCGAGCACCTTGACCCGGGTCCGCAGGCTCTCCACGATCTGCGAGGCGGAGGTCACGCCGATGTCGGCCGTGATGAGGAGGTCCTCGATCTCCTCCCAGGTGTCCTCGTCCAGGGAGTCGGAGGCGAGCAGGTTGAGCAG
>CALGOD010000904.1 GCA_937957845.1 uncultured Nocardiopsis sp. | reverse complement strand
CGTCCGAGCCGTCCGACGCGTTCCGAAGCCGTCCCGCCAGTTCCGTGGTCAGATCATGGAACTCGGCGTTGTCACCGGCGGCCTCGGTCTTGCCCAGGCCGGCCAGCTCCACCTTGGTCCGTCCGTCCTCCTCGGGCACCGCGCGTACCCACACGCGGCGCGGTCGGACGAAGAGGGTGATGATCAGTCCGAGCACGGCCAGTGCGGCCGCGGCCAGTGCGGGCAACCGCGCGCCGTCCCGGTTGACCTGGAGGCTGATGTACTCGCTGTAGCCGGAGAAGGTGATCGACCCGGCGCCGTCCGGCAGCTCCCAGGTGTCGCCCATCTCCATCACCGGAGAGCTGCCGAGCTCCTCCATGCCGGTGGTACGCAGCTGGTACACCGACTGCGGATCGATCAACCCCAGATCGCCGCGATAGCCCTCAAGGGTCACTTGCGGATTACGCGCCCCGGGGAAGTCCGAGACCAGTTCACCGTTCTCCGTCTCCACGGCGCTCGGCAGGAACACGCCCACGAAGCCCAACTGCTCCTCGTCACCGGTGTCGGGCACCTTGACGACGCCGTCGGAGGTGAAGGAGCGGGTCTCACGGTGGATGAACGGGACCGGCTGGTCGAAGACCACCTCCCCATCGGCGTTGCGCACCTCGAACTCGGGCGCGTATCCGTGACCGAGCAGGTAGACCTGTACGCCGCCCACGCTCAACGGGTGGTTGACCTCCAACCGGTGCCGGGCCTGCTCCTCCTCCGGGGATTCCCTGTAGGTGAGGTCGGCGACATAGGACTCGGCCTGCCCGCGCAGGTCGCCGTCCTCGATGAAGGAGGCCTCGAAGTCGTCCAGGTGGACGGTGAACGGCTCCAGGTCGTCGGTGTCGGTCCAGTGTCCGGGGTAGATGGCGTCGTAGGAGGTCAGGGTGTTGGCGAAGCCGTCGCCCTCCACCAACAGCAGGTTGCCCCGGTACCCGAAGAAGGCGCCGGCCGCCAGGGCCAGCAGCAGGCCGAGCAGCGCGAGGTGGAACAGCACGTTCCCCGCCTCACGCAGGTAGCCGGTCTCGGCGGACACCGAGTCCCCGTACCGTTCGATCCTGTAGCCCTTGAGGACTCCACGCGCCCGGTCGAGGACGGTCTCGGGGTCGGCGTCCGTCGTGAACCTGGCCGCGTAGGGCATGCGTCCCAGGTTGCGGGGGGTGCGGACCGGCCGGGCCCGCACAGCGCGGGCGTGCGTGATCGCGCGCGGGATCACGCAGCCCGCCAGGGAGACGAACAGCAGCAGGTAGATCGCCGCGTACCACGGCGAGGAGAACACGTCGAAGAGGTAGAACCGGTCCAGCCACGGGGCGAGTTCGGGATGCTCCCGGAAGTAGGTCTTCACCTCCTCGACGCTGACCACGTTCTGTGGCAGGAAGGAGCCGGGGATGGCGCCGACCGCCAGGAGGAACAGCAGGATCAGTGCGGTGCGCATCGAGGTGAGGATGCGCCAGGCCCAGCGCAGCCAGCCGGTCGGGCCCAACCCCTTGGGCCCGCCGACGTTCTCCTCGCGCGTGGCGCCCGCCGCCGGGGCGGTGGTGTCGTCCTTGCCCGTACCCAGCAGAGCACCGTCTGGAAGTCGCCGGCCCGGCGCTGCATGGCGATGGT
>CALGOD010000903.1 GCA_937957845.1 uncultured Nocardiopsis sp. | reverse complement strand
CCTGTTCCAGGGCGGCCCCGGGGCGACGGGGCGGTCCTATTCGGACTTCCCGACCATCGTGGAGTCCATCCGTGACCGGTTGCTGACCCTGCCGCCGGAGACGGTGGTCAACACCGGGCACGGTGAGTCCACCACCATCGGCGCCGAGGCGCCCCACCTCCAGGAGTGGATCGACCGAGGGTACTGAAGACGTGGGGGTGTCCCGGCCGGGACACCCCCACGGCGTGCCAGAGGCCGCACGAGGAAGGGTCCACGGATCCGCCCCTGCGCGGTCTCGCTCCACGGGGCGTGTTCCCCGGGGTCTTCGCCGCACCGAGCCCCGATCCGCCCGGATACCGGGGGGTACGGGAGCCCTTCGAGTCCTGGGCGAGGAACCTAACCGAGCAACAGCTCCCCGACCTTCTCGCCTTCCAGCACCCGTCCGGTGGGACGGAAGCCGAGGGCCAGGTAGAAGTCCTCCGGCCCTCCCTCCCCCGGCACCCACATCACGGTGATGCGGTCGTTGCCACGACGCCGGGCCTCCTCGCACACGGCCCGGACCGCGAACCCGCCGTAGCCCCTGCGCTGTCTGCCCTCGGCGATGTTGAGCCGCCAGATCCCGCAGCGAAAGTCCGGCTCGCTCTCGTCGGGTGCGAAGTTGGCCATGACGAAGCCGACGGCCTCGTCACCGTCCATGATCAGGCGCGGCCAAGCGCTCTCCCGATCGGCGTAGGCCTCGGCCAGGGAGCGCTCCACAGGTGCGACGAACCGGTTCTGGTCCTGGCGCACCCTCACCTTGCACGCGGTGACGACGTTGTCGGGGGTGATCTCGACCAGACGAGGGGAGGAGGGGGTGTTCACCCCCTCACCCTAGGCCTGGGGTGTGGGCGGCGCCATGGAGTTCTCCTCGGTCCGACGGTCCGGTGGCGGCGAGTTCGCTTCCGTGCTCCATCGCCGTGATCAGGGCGGGGACGAGCTTCGCGGAGCGCTCCGACAGTGCGTCGGGGTCCAGCAGGACACGCAGGGCTCCCGGGGCGAAAGTGCCCAAAGCGCGTCGGACGAGGGGCTCGCCCAGGCGTGCGCGCCACCGGCCCACGGTTCCCGGCCAGTGCCGTTCCTGGACCGCGCCCAGCGCCACAGCGGTGATCCAGAGCTCGAACAACGGCCCCGTGTCCTCTCCCAGGTGGGCGGCACAGGCTCGACGCAATCCTTCGGTTCGCGCACCCCACTCCGTGAGCACCCGCAGTGTGGGGCGGTGCGCCTCGGGGACGTCGTTGCCGGTGTCGATGACCACGGATTCGCCTGTGCTCCACCTCAGGAACGGCAGCAGCGAAGGCAGGGGAAGGTCGGGGCCGTCGAATCGGGCCCCCTCGGGCGCGAAGCAGACCGCACGCCGGATCCCGTGGTCGTCGTTGCCCTTGAGGCTGGGCAGTTCCTCGTGTTCGACCAGGTCGGGTACCGCGGCCAGGGTGGGGACACCTCGTCGCCTCAGGAAGCGCAGGGCGGCGCGGTCGTCGGAACGGCCTGGGGCGGTGTCCATGAAGTGGGCCATGTCGATGGCCGTTTCGCGCGGCAACACCAGTGCGAGTGTCGGCATGTAGGGGTTGATGACCGGGACCGCGCCGGCACCGGTGAGGACGGCCCACCGGGCCAGGTCGGCGGTTCGCGACCCCCATTCCACGAAGAAGGAGA
>CALGOD010000902.1 GCA_937957845.1 uncultured Nocardiopsis sp. | reverse complement strand
GATGTCTTCTCCGTTTTCTGTGCGGCGCAAAATCACGATTTCTTTATTATTCATTCCTCGACGTGAGGGGTGAGCCGGAACGAGGTGCACGCGAGCACCAGGAGGACTGGGAAGTCCTTCTCATGGAGAGCCCCGGTGTCTCGGACTGGCGACGGATCGACCTGTGGAACGACGCTTCGGCGCCGCACGGCTGGGACACCTCCCACCTGGAGGTGACGTACCGCAACACCGAGTGGGACCGGCCCGACCGGTGGATGCTCTGGCGGTACACCGTCGTCGCGGAGAAGGGGCTGGGGTATTACCTCCAGGCCAATGTTCCCGCTTCCGAACGGCACGAGTACGCGGAGGTCGTCGAGAAGGTGTTCGCTTCCTTCGAGCCGGTGCTCTGAGTGTCGGCGTGGACGGGGGACCGCCGTCGACGGCACTGTGTCCCGGCCGGGTGAGGGAGGGACCGGGACACATACGTCGAGCCGTGCGGGAGACCTTCCGCGGGCGGTGGTCAGACGGTGGAGGAGAACACCTCCTCGCGCGCGTGTTCGAGGGCGTGCAGGAGCGCACCGCGCACGACGGGGCTGCCCTCCACCGACCCCAGGGCGACCTCGGTGGCGTTGGGGGCTATGCGGGAGGTGGCCGCCTGGACCCGTTCGGCGAGCTTGGCGCCGCCCGCACGGGCCACGTCTCCGCCCAGCACCACCAGTCCGGGGTCGAGGATGACGGTGACGGCGGCGACACCGCGGGCGAGCCGCTCGGCGAAGGCGTCCAGGAACGCGTCCGCCTCGGGGGTTCCCGCGGTGGAGGCCGCCGCGACGACCTCGGTGACGTCGGTGCCCTCGATGCCGTATCCGGCGGCGAGTTCGACCACCTGTCCGGCCTTGACCAGGGCCTGGAAGCTGTGGGGAAGCTCGCGGCTGGAGACGTCGCGCAGGGACTCGTAACCACCGGACAGTCCCACGTCGGTGGGCATGGGTGCGCCGGGCACCGGCAGGTAGCCGATCTCGCCCGCGCCGCCGGACCGGCCACGGTGGACACGACCGTTGATCATGGTGGCCATGCCGACGCCGCCGCCGGCGCTGAGCCAGATGAGGACGAACTCGGACACGCCTGAGGCGGCCCCCTCGGAGTGCTCCGCCACGGCGGCCAGGTTGACGTCGTTCTCGATCATGACCGAGCGTTCGAGGTCGGCGCGCAGGGCTTCGAGGACGCCCTCGTGCCAGGACATCAGGTCGAAGGAGAAGCGGATGTCGCCGGTGCGCGGGTCGACGACGCCGGGGGTGCCGATGACACAGGCGCGGAGCTTGTCCAAGGGGACCCCGGCGGTGTCGACCAGGCGCATCACCGCCGTGTGGACGAGCGCGACGGGGTCGTCGGAGGTGCTGGGGTCGACGGCGACGTCGCTGATGATCCTGCCGGTGATGTCGGCGATCGTCGCGGTCACTCGGTGGGCGCTGACGTCCAGGGCGGCCACGTAAGCGCTTTCCGGCACCACGGCGTAAAGTGCGGCGTTGGGCCCTCGACCCCCCGCCCGACTGCCCACCACCCGAACGAGGTCCCGTTCCTCCAGCCGCGCCAGCAACTGAGAGGCGGTCACCTTGGACAATCCTGTCCGCGTCCCCAGTTGTGTCCTCGTCAAGGGCCCCGCGGACAGTAGTAGTTCGAGCGCCGCGCGATCATTGAGCTGGCGTAGCAGCCGGGGAGTCCCCGGACGTTGAGACATAACCGTGACACCTCACCCTGTTTTTATTAGGAAAGTTTCCTGTTAATTTAGCTCACAACCTCACAGGAGGTCACGTCCTGGCAGGCCCGCTTCGGGCCCTTCCGGTACCCGCGCCGGCGGGGCGGCCAACGTGCTATCCCAGCACAACCCCCACGAAGACGTCGAGCCGCCGGATGACTCCCGATCATCCCAGGCCGGTTCGAGCACAGGCGTCGACCCCAGGCGCACCGTGCGAAGGGAGAAGAGGCACACATGAGATTCTCCAAGATCGCCGCGGCCACGGCCGTGGTCCTGCTCGCCGCCGCGTGCGGCGGCGACTCCGGATCCGGCGACGGCGGTGAGACCGACAGCCTGACCGTCTGGGTCATGGGCACCTCCCAGGATTCCCTCGTCGAGTACTTCGAGGACGCCGAGGCGCGCTTCCAGGAGGACAACCCCGGAGTCTCGGTCGACGTCGAGTTCATCCCCTGGCCCGACGCGCAGGAGTCCATCACCAACGCCCTCGCCGGCGGCGACGCCCCCGACGTCCTGGAGGTCGGCAACGACCAGGTCGCGGGCTGGGCCTCCCAGGGCGCCCTGCTGGACATCACCGAACAGGTCGGCGGCTGGGACGCGGCGGCGGGCATCGACGAGAACGCCCTGGAGTACGGCACCTACGAGGGCGTCCAGTACGGCGTTCCCTGGTTCTCGGGCGTGCGCACCCTGTACTACCGCGCCGACTGGCTGGAGGAGATCGGCCACGAACCTCCCCAGACCTGGGACGACCTCGTCGAGGTCGCCGAGGCCATCCAGGACGAGTACGACGTTCCCGGATTCGCCGCACCCACCGACTTCACCAACGGTATCGCCAGCTTCATCTGGAGCAACGGCGGCGAGATCGCCGTGCAGAACGGCGACGACTGGGAGGGCCGTCTCACCGACCCCGCCACCGCCGAGGCCATCGAGTTCTACGCGAGCCTGTCGACCGACGGCATCTCCCCGCAGGACTACGTCGGTCAGAACGAGCTCATCGCCTTGGCCGACATCGCCAACAGCGAACTCGGCATGTACATCGACGGCGGCTGGGCGATCAGCGCGATGGAGGAGCAGGCCGAGGACCCCTCCGTGGTCGAGAACATCGCCGCCGCTCCGATCCCCGGCGCCGACGGCATCGCCCCCGCCTTCGCGGGCGGCTCCGCGCTGACGGTGTTCACCACCACCGAGCACCCGGACCTGGCCTTCGAACTGCTGACCGTGCTGGGCGACGAGGAGGGCGGCAAGGGCTACGCCGACGTCGCGGGCTTCTTCCCCGCCTACCCGGCCCTGTTGGACGACGACGAGTACCAGCAGGACCCCGCCCGCGCGGCCGCCGCCACGCAGATGCAGAACACCCGGTTCTTCCCGACCACCCCGCGCTGGACCGCCGCCGACCAGGACGGCAAGATCCTTCCGGGCGCCGTCCTGGACATCGTCCGCGGCGGTGACCCCGAGGAGGTCCTGCAGGCCGCCGACGAGGAGCTCACCTCGGTCCTCAACGAGCCGATCGAGTAACCGCGGCCGACGCACCGTGTGAAGCAGCGCGCGGGCGGGGTCCGCATGGGGCCCCGCCCGCCGCGCCCGACCCACGCCTCGATTGAGAAGACCATGGCAAGAACCGTCGAACCGACCTCCGCGCGCGGGGTCCGCCCAGGCCCGGCCCCCGCGGCCGAGCCCGCGTCCCGGCGCCGCAGACCGCCCACCCCGTACCTGCTCATCATCCCGGCCCTGACCCTGCTGTCGATCGTGCTGTTGTGGCCGATCGTGCAGATGGTCTGGTATTCGCTCACCGACTTCACCACCCGCAACCTCCTGCCCAACCAGCCCGGGCCGTCCTGGAACGACTTCGCTCACTACCGACAACTGCTGACCGACCCCGTGTTCTGGACGATCCTGCGCAACACGGTCGTGGTCTGCGTGCTGATGGTCGGCATCACGATGGTGCTGGGCACTCTCGTGGGATTGCTGTTGCACAAGCTCCCCAAGTGGTTCTCGGGGTTCGTGGCGCTGGGCATGATGCTCGCCTGGGCCACTCCGGCGTTGAGCGCCTCCCTGGTCTTCCGCTGGCTGTTCCTGCCCGAGCGCGGACTGGTCAACGTGATGCTGGACCGGATGCCGGACTGGCTCGTGGGCGGCGGTTGGCTGGAGTACAACTGGTTCCTCGAACCGGGTTCGCTGTTCTCGATCCTGATCACGGTGATCGTCTGGCAGTCCTTCCCCTTCGTGGCCGTCTCCGTCCTAGCCGGGCTCAAGAGCATTCCGCACGAGCTGTACGAGGCGGCGAGGATGGACGGGGCCGGTCCGTGGAAGGCCTTCTGGAACGTCACGTTCCCGATGCTACGGCCGCTGTTCGCCCTGCTGCTGGTCTTACAGATCATCTGGGACCTGCGGGTGTTCACCCAGCTGTACGTCCTGGCCAACAGCTTCCAGAACAAGGACGTCTACCTGCTCTCGTATTACATCTACCAGCAGGGCTTCAGCGCCAGCCCCGCCAACTACGGCATGGGTTCGGCGATCGCGGTGGTCATGACCGTGATGATCCTCGCCGTCACCGCGTACTACCTGCGCATCATGATCCGTCAGGGGGAGACCCGATGACCGCGATCGACGACACCGCCGGACCTCGTGTCCGCGAGCGCCTCTCCACCTCGGGCGCGGGGACGGGCCCCGGCGGCCGTACCGGCCGCGTCCACCGCCGCGGCCCGCTGCGGCGCCTGCGCTCGCTGCCGCTGTACCTGGCCGGTGCCGCGGTGTTCCTGTTCTCCGTCTTCCCCGTGTACTGGATGCTCATCACGGCCTTCAAGCCGGTGGGCGAGATCTTCACCCGCGACCAGAGCATCCTGCCGAAGGCGCCGACCCTGGCGCACTTCGACAGGGTCCTCAACGGTCAGCTGATCCCTGGGGTGAACTTCTGGCAGTTCCTCGCCAACAGCCTGTTCGTCACGCTCTCCGCCGTGGCCATGGGGGCGTTCCTGTCCCTGCTGGCCGCCGTGGCCGTGGCCCGGTTCCGTTTCCGGCTGCGCACGACCTTCATCATCCTGCTGATGGTGATCCAGATGGTGCCGATGGAGGCGATGATCATCTCGATCTTCATCAACTTCCGCCACCTGTCCGACCTCGGCGGTGTGCAGTTGCTCGGTAACCTGTCCGGTCTGCTCATCGTGTACACGGCCGTGTCCCTGCCGATCACCATCATGATGCTGCGGGGTTTCGTCGCCGCGGTGCCCAAGGAACTGGAGGAGGCCGCGGCGATCGACGGCGCCGGTCCCTGGACCGTCTTCTGGCGCATCCTCATGCCCTTGGTGGCACCGGGGTTGGTCGCGGCCAGCATCTTCGCCTTCATCACCGCGTGGAACGAGTTCATCGTCGCCCTGACGTTCCTGGGCCGCAGCACGGACGACTACACGCTTCCCCTGACCCTGTCCTACTACTTCGGCCGCTTCGGCACCGAATGGGGGCCCATCATGGCGGCCTCCACCTTGTTGACCATCCCCGTGATGATCTTCTTCCTGTTCGTCCAGCGACGCATGGTCTCCGGTCTGACCATGGGCGCGGTCAAGGGCTGACCGCACCGCACCTCCGGGGCGGGTCCCGCGGTGGACACCGTGGGACCCGCCCCGGACGCGCGTCCCGCCACCGCCCCCCGTCTCCACGCAACCCGTCTGCCCCACCCGGGCACCCTTCGCCGAACGGAGTCCTCATGCCGTACGACCCGACCCTGGCGCGTCTGGCCAACGCCACGCTGCTGGTGCCCTTCGAGTCCCATCACGTCCCGCGCTGGGTCCTGGAAGGTCTGGAGGACGGTATCTCCGGCGTCTGTCTGTTCCACAACAACCTCGACGGGCCCGAACAGGTGGCGGCGCTCAACGCCTCCCTGGCCGAGGCCACCGACACCCCCCTGATCTCCCTGGACGAGGAGGGGGGCGATGTCACCCGTATCGGACAGGCGCGCGGCAGTGACTATCCGGGCAACGCGGCGCTGGGCGCGGTGGACGATCCCGACCTGACCCGCACCACTTTGCGTTCGCTCGGAGGACGCCTCGCGGAGCTGGGCTTCAACATGAACCTCGCCCCGTCCGTGGACGTCAACGTCGCCGACGACAACCCGGTGATCGGCACCCGTTCCTTCGGCGCCGACCCCGAGCTCGTCGCCCGTCACGCGGAGGCGGCGGTGCGGGGCCTGCAGGAGGCGGGTGTGGCCGCGTGCGCCAAGCACTTCCCCGGCCATGGCGCCACCTCCCAGGACTCCCACCATGTGCTGCCCAGGGTGGAGGCCGACGCCGAACTGCTCCACCGCCGCGAACTCCTGCCCTTCCGGGCAGCGGTGCGGGCAGGGGTCCGGTCGATCCTGACCGCGCACATCGAGATGCCCGGACTGGGTGGTGAGGGGCCGGCCACCCTCGCCCCCCACATCCTCAACGACCTGCTGCGGGAGGAACTCGGCTTCACCGGCGTCGTGGTCAGCGACGCCATCGAGATGCAGGGGGTCAGCGGGCGGATCGGCATCCCCGAGGCCTGCGTGCGCGCGGTGATCGCCGGGGTGGACCTGTTGTGCCTGGGCAGGTTCGTCTACGCCGATCAGGTCGCCCTGATCCGCGCCGCCCTGGTGGAGGCCGTCCACGAGGGACGTCTGCCCCTACGACGCCTGGAGGAGGCCGCCTCCCGTAACGCCGAACTGCGCACCTGGATCCGCGAGTCGGCGGCCCTTCGCGAGAACACCGTCCGGTCCGAGGATGTGGGCCTGGACGGGGCCCGCCGTGCCCTGCGCGTGGAAGGCGACCTTCCGTCCCTGAAGGACCCGTACGTGGTCGAGGTGGAGGCCCCCGCCGGTATGGCGGTGGGCGAGGTCCCCTGGGGGCTGCGCTCCTGGTTCGCCGACGTGGAGCGGGTCTCCCCCGACGCGGCGCACGCCGACCGTCTGGTGGAGGCCGCGCGGGGACGCGACCTGGTCGTGGTGGTGCGCGACGCACACCGCTACCCCGGTGCGCGGGCGCTCGTGAGGCGCCTTCTCAACGCCCGCCCCGAGGCCGTCGTGGTGGAGATGGGCCTGCCCATCTGGCGTCCTGACTGCGCCGCCCACGTGAGCACCTACGGTGCCGCGCACGTGAACGGGCTGAGCGCCGCCGAGCTGTTGGGCGGCACGGTGGGGATCCCCTCGACGAGGGGTTAGCGACGCGGGACCGCCGCGGGGACGGACCATAACGCCCTACCCGCGGCTCTCTCGCGTCCAGGCCCGCCTTCGACGTCCGAAGGCGGCGGGCGCGGGGGCGTGCTGAGCAGCCGGGACGCGAGGACGCCGATGTCCCTGCAATCCGGTAGGAGAAGTACCCTTGGGTCTGGAAGCATCCCGACCGTCGGCACACCTACCGACGCCTCTTGCCCCATTCGTCCTTCTAGTCACGGCATAATCACAGCATGCGCCTTTCAGCCCGGGTCGACTACGCGCTACGAGCGGCGGCGGAACTCGCCGTCGCGGAAGAGGGGCCGGTGACGGCCGAACAGCTCGCACGCGCGCAGGACATCCCCGGAAAATTCCTTGAGAACATCCTCACCCAACTACGCCGTGCCGGCCTGGTGCGCAGCCAGCGCGGCCCTGTCGGCGGCTACTGGCTGGCCCACCCGGCGTCGGAGATCTCCCTGGCCGACATCATCCGCGCGGTCGACGGACCGCTCGCCAACATCCGCGGAGAGCGCCCTGAGCACGTCGACTACGACGGGGCCGCCCGCAGCCTGCAACAGGTGTGGATCGCCCTTCGCGCGAGCGAGCGCGCCATCCTGGAGGGGGTCAGCCTCCAACACCTGGCGACCAACGACCTGCCCGAAAGGGTGCGGCTCCTGGCCGAGGACCCCGACTCCTGGGTGAACCACACCCACCGTTGACCGTTCCCCGGACGGCTCTCGCCACGCGAGGTCCCCTTCACCGCGGAACCCGACCGTCCCACCACGCAGGAAGAAGGAGCCGACCTCGGGGTCGGCTCCTTCTTCGTGGTCACACTGAGGTTGGACGGACTGTTCCGGGGGTCACACCCCCACCATGTCAGCGACTTGGGGAACGCGATCCGGTACCGAGTCGATGCCGAGGTCCTGGGCCGTGACGGGCTCGGAGGTGACCGAGTCGCCCAGCAGCGCGGCCTCCTGCAGCTCGGCGAGGGCGAGCTGGTCCGAGACCTCTCTCAGCACCTGTGAGAGCGGAACGCCGAGCGCTCCGCAGATCGAGGAGAGCAGCTCGGAAGAAGCCTCCTTCTGCCCACGCTCGACCTCCGACAGGTAGCCGAGGGATACGCGTGCATCGGCCGACACCTCACGGAGGGTGCGGCCCTGGCGCTGCCGGAGCCGCCTGAGCACGTCACCAAGTAGGTGACGAAGCAGGACCATCATTCGCGCTCCCTCCCACCGGTAGCGACCTTCATATACAACACCGTACCCGCCCAACGCCCGATTCGGGCACCTCTTGTCGTCCTGTTCGCTTGAGGGGGAACCCCGTTCAGGGGTGGTTTTGTTCCCCCGAACGGAGGGAGGGCACCGTGTGCGACCGGTTCAGACGCGGATCCGGAACTCTCCTCCGTTACTCCCGCGAGCGACGGAGTCCAGGAGCGACAGCGCCCCTTCGACCGTGCGGTATCGGATACCCGCACGATCCCCGGTGAAACGGAACCGGTGGATACGGGTTTGCTCCTGTGGGGTGGCGACGGCCACGTAGACGGTTCCGACGGGCCGGCCGTCCTGGGGATCGGGGCCCGCCACTCCGGTCACCGCGACACCGAAGTCGGCCCCCATCACGCGCCGGACGCCCAACGCCATGTGCTCGGCCACCTCGGGGTGCACCGCACCGTGCTCGGCCAACAGGTCCCGCGGAACGCCCAGCACGTCGGCCTTGGTGTCGGTGGCGTAGACGACCACACCGCCCCGGTAGGACAGGGAGGCCCCGGGGACGGCTGTCAGGTGGGCACCGATGAGGCCGCCCGTCAGCGACTCGGCGGTGGCGCAGGTGGACCCGCGCTCGACCAGACAGCGGTGGACGGCCTCGGCGGCGGTGAGCGCCTCACCCCGCAGTTCCAGACCTTCCGAACCCGAGGGGCCCCGGCCCTCCTGTGTCACCCCGCGTTCTCCTTACCGGTCCGAACGGCCCGGACCGCGTCGAACACGTAGGTCAGGCCGGTCCACAGCGTGACCGCGAGCGCGGCCCCCATCACCACGTGGGCGAACCAGACGAAGACCTCGCTGAAGGGCAGCACCTGGAGTGGGAAGAGGTAGATGCTGATCGCGACGATCTGTAGGACGGTCTTGAGCTTGCCTCCCTTGCTCGCGGGCATGACCACGTAGCGCAGGACCGCGAAGCGCAGCGCCGTGATACCCCATTCGCGAACCAGAATGGCGATGGTGACCCACCACCACAGGTCTCCTTGAAGGGAGAGCACCACCAGAGCGGCTCCGGTGAGCGCCTTGTCGGCGATGGGATCGGCGATCTTGCCGAAGTCGGTGACCAGGTTGCGGCGGCGGGCGATCTCACCGTCGACGCGGTCGGTGATGGCGGCCAACACGAAGACGGTGAAAGCCGCCGCACGCCACCAGGAGCCGTCCAGGAACATGAGCCACACGAACAGCGGCACCATGAGCAACCGGCTCATCGTGAGGATGTTCGCGATGTTCCACAGGGGGGCACGGGGGTCGCTCATGGCGGCGGATCCGGACGTGCTCATCTGTCGGAGGCTTCCGACTGGACCTCGTCCTGTTCGGCGACGAGGTCGGCCCCGGCGGCCTGGATCACGGTGGCGCGCACCAGGTCGCCGACCGCCAGGTCCTCGCCGTACAGGATCGTGCTCCCGTCCACCTCGGGAGCCTGGTGTTCCGCACGGCCCTCGTAGGCGCCGTCCTCCAGCACCGACTCCACGAGCACGGTCACCTGTGAGCCGATCCGCTCCTCGGCGCGCTGGGCCATCAACTCCTCGGCGAGCCGGTTGAGTCGGTCCACGCGCTCGGCGACGAGCTCCTCGGGCAGTTTGTTCTCGTGCCCGGCGGCCTCGGTCCCGTCCTCGTCGGAGTAGCCGAACACGCCGATGGCGTCCAGGCGGGCGTCCTCGAGGAAGGAGACGAGGTCCTCGAACTCCTCCTCGGTCTCACCGGGGAAGCCCACGATGAAGTTGGAGCGCGCGCCGGCCTCCGGGGCGTTCCTGCGAACCGTCTCCAGCAGCTCCAGGAAGCGTTCCCGGTCGCCGAAGCGCCGCATACGGCGCAGCACGGTGCCGCTGGCGTGTTGGAAGGACAGGTCGAAGTAGGGCACCACTCCGGGGGTTCCCGTGAGCACCTCCACCAATCCGGGGCGGACCTCCGCCGGCTGGAGGTAACTGACGCGGATCCGTTCGAGTCCCTGGACCGCGGCCAGGCGGGGCAGGAGCTTCTCCAGGGCGCGCACGTCGCCCAGGTCCTTGCCGTAGGAGGTGGAGTTCTCACTGACGAGGAACACCTCGCGTACGCCCTCCCCGGCCAGCCACTCGGCCTCGCGGATGATCTCGTCGGGGTGACGGGAGATGTAGGCGCCCCGGAAGGCGGGGATGGCGCAGAAGGTGCAGCGCCGGTCGCAACCGGAGGCGATCTTGAGGTTGGCCACCGGTCCGCCGGTCAGGCGGCGGCGCGGAACGGAGGCGCGGTAGGGCAGTTCGGTGCCCTCGGCGCCGGCGAAGGTCGCGTGGCCGGGGACGTGCACCTGGGAGGCGTCGCGTTCGGCCGGGGTGATCGGCAGCAGGGTGCGCCGGTCCCGGGGATCGTGCGGGACCAGGGTACGGCCGGCCAGCACGTCGTCGAGGCGGTCGGTGATGGCCGCGTAGTCATCGAAACCGATGACCTGCGCCTCGGGCAGGGCCTCGGCGAGTTCGGAACCGTACCGTTCGGCCATGCATCCCGCGGCGACGACCTTGCCGCCGTTCTCGGCGGCCTCCAGGAGCGTCTCGATGGAGTCCTGCTTGGCCGCGTCGATGAACCCGCAGGTGTTGACGATGGTGACGTCGGCCTCGGTGTCGCCGTCGACGAGGTCCCAGCCGCCCGCGGCCAGGCGCCCGGCCAGCTCTTCGGAGTCGACCTCGTTACGCGCACACCCCAGGGTGACGAGTGAGACAGTACGGCGCGATGACATGGCTTCCAAGCGTGTGGGAGAGCTTCGAGTGGGGCGGAGAGCCGGGCCGCGGCCGCCGGGCGGTACCCGGGGCACGGCGTCGCGCGGCGTCGTCCGCAGCTTCCCACACTACCCTGGTCGGCCCACCGGACGTACGCCGGCCCGGGTGCCGGTCGGCCCCGGGCCGGCATCGTCAGTGGACCAGGCCGTCGGGGCCGACGATGACCTCCTTGACCTCCCCCGGAAGGCCGAGGGGGCCCAGGTCCTCGCCGTTGACGGTGACGGTGACCGCTCCGGCGTCGCCGATCCACATGTTGAGGTTCTCCTCGGTCACGTAGTCCTGGGTCTCTCCCTCCAGGAGAAAACCGACGTAGAGGTCCTCACCTCCGGCCTCCGTGATCTCGATCCAGCTACGACCCGCGGCGGCGAGTTCCACGGTGAACTCGCCGGTCTCGGCCTGGACGGCCTCCGCCGCCTCCTCCGAGCCGCCGGGCCGCACCGCCGAGTCGACGGTGCCCTCCCCGCTCGAGGAGTCGAAGGCCGTGCGCAGTGGGTCGCCGGTGTCCCAGTCCTGCCAGGTCCGGACTCCGATGAAGGCGGCCAGGACGACGATCCCGCAGATCACCGCCCAGGGCCAGTGGCGTCGGAGCGCCCCGGCCCGGTCGTGTCGGGCTCTGGCGACCTTGGGACGCGGCGCGGGCCTGCCACCACGTCCTCTGACACCTCCCGGGTGCCTGCTCCCCTGGGGCACGCCGTGCCGGGGATAGGCGGGTCCGCGGTACACGTGTCCGCCTTGGACGGGTTCCCCGCGCTCGTCGCGGGTCCGCTGTCCCGTCCTGGCCGGTTCCACGGGCAAGGGCTCCGTGGGTTCCCCTTCGAGGGGAAGTCCGCGGAACCGTTCCTCCGTACGGTTCCCCCCGGCGGGTGTGTCCCCGTGGGGGCCGCTTCCGTTGGAGCGGTCCTCGGGGACGCGTTCTCCGTTCACCGGCTGCCCGTGGACGTACTCCCCGTTCACCGGTCGCCCGTTCGGGGCCCGACCGTGCCCGGGAGGTCGTCCTGGAACGGTCTCCTCCGGTACCGGCGCCCCGCCGTACACGGGTTCCCTCGGCCCGCCGTGCACGGTTCCCCCCTCGGGGGCCCGGTGCGCGCCACGGCGCCCCTCTCCCGTGCCGCGAGGATCGGGCACCCGCGCGCGCCGGGGGTCCGGTGGGGACTCTTCCCCTGCCGCCCGTTCCAGGACCTGCTTGCGTTCGAAGTGACCCCAGCGCTGGGAACCCACACCGGAGTCGCCTTCTCCGAAACGGTGTGTGACCCCCCGGTCCGCGCCGCCCTCTCCCCCGCCGGACTCGGAACGTGCCGCGGCGGCCGCCCGGACTCCCTCGGTCGTGGCCGCCGGGTGACGCTGCGGGGGGATGAAAGCGGGTATGGCGCCGGTGGCGTGCTTTCGGTCGTACTCCTCCAGGAGTGGTGCCGGGTCCAGGCCGAGTGCGCGGCAGATGCCGCGGATGTGGCCACGTGCGTAGA
>CALGOD010000901.1 GCA_937957845.1 uncultured Nocardiopsis sp. | reverse complement strand
TTGGTGTTGAGATGACCGAACACATTCCCACGACCGTGGACGGAAAGAGGACGTGAGCGGCATGACGAACTCGGCGACCGGAAGTTTCACGATGTACACCACCCCGTGGTGCGGATATTGCAAACGGCTCAAGAGCCAGCTCGCACGCGAGGGGATCACCGGTGACGAGGTGAACATCGAGGAGCACCCGGAGGCCGCGGAACTCGTGATGAAGGTCAACGGAGGGAACCAGACGGTCCCGACGCTGGTCTTCGGGGACGGATCGGCCATGACCAACCCGTCGCTCGCTCAGGTGAAGCAGAAGCTGGCCGAGTTGTCGTAGGACGGACGCGGATCACCGGTCCCGCCACGGGGGCGTGACCGGTGATCCGCGCCTCGGGGCCCGCCGTCTTCGGCGGTGCGCCTTCCTACGGTTCCCGGCCGGGAAGGGCACGGACGATGACGACGGGGAGTGTTGAGTTGGGGCAGGACATGAGGCCTCTTGACATGACGGTCGCAGACACGGTGGAGGCCGACGTGGTCCGACGCACCCGGAACGGGTGGCGTGTGGACGGCTGTGAGGAGATGCCCGACCTGGTGAGCGCGATGGTCCTGGCGGATCTGCTGGCGGGGGAGACGGGCGCACGACGCCCGCGTTCCCAGGCGCCCGGCCGCGCTCCGGAGGGGGCCTCCGAGGTCGAACGACTGCGGCACACCATCGCCCAACTGGAGCACGCCCTGCACTCGCGTGTGGTGGTGGAACAGGCGATCGGGGTTCTGGCGGAACGGCACACCATGGTCCCCCGCAAGGCCTTCGAACTGCTGCGCTCGTCGGCGCGCTCGCGCGGGCGGAAGGTGGCCGAGCTGGCACGGGACGTGGTGGAGAGCAGTACCAGTCCCCTCGTCACCCTGCCCGACGAGTTGAGCGGCTGACGTTCCGGCGGGGCCTTCTCACCACCCCCCGGGGAGTTCGGCCCCGTACCAGTGCTCGATGAGGGTGCGGGCGATCGATACCCGTCCCGGCAGGAGGACCTCCCCGCTGTGCGTCGCCTCGGCGAGTTCCGCGCGGGTGAACCAGCGGGAGACGCCGATCTCGTCGTCGGTGCGGTCGGTCTCGCCCACGGCAGCTGCGGTGTATCCGACCATCAGGCTGCGTGGAAAGGGCCAGGGCTGCGACGCCAGGTAGCGGGGCCGATCGACCACGATCCCCACCTCCTCGGCGACCTCACGGGCCACGGCCTGCTCCAGGGACTCCCCCGCCTCGACGAATCCGGCCAGTACGGAGAAGCGGTTCGCCACACCCCATCGGGGGTTGTTGCCGAGCAGTACCTCCTCGCGTCCGTCCTGCTCGCGGTGCACCAGCATGATGACCGCCGGGTCCGTACGGGGGTACTGTTCGCTGCCCTCCGCCTCACAGATCCGGACGTGTCCGGCCTCGGCCGGAACGGTGCGGGATCCAC
Source organism: uncultured Nocardiopsis sp. (assembly GCA_937957845.1). Taxonomy (GTDB): domain Bacteria; phylum Actinomycetota; class Actinomycetes; order Streptosporangiales; family Streptosporangiaceae; genus Nocardiopsis. The sequence goes on along the minus strand of CALGOD010000901.1, from coordinate 1,433 downwards.
AGGCCGGGCAGAAACCGTGCGTGGCGTTCCAGTTGGCGAGGGAGACGGCACGGGTGAGCAGGCCGGTGTCCCGGTCGGACAGGAGCGCGCCGACCTCGCGTAGGGACGCCGGCCGGGCACCGTCGCCCGCCGTGAGCGGGACCGACGCACGGACGGCGAAGTAGGCGCGGCCGTCCTCCACCCCGAGCAGGTAGCGCTCTCCCTGGGGGGCCTCACCGGGGCCGGTGAGCACGAGTTCGGGAAGTGCTCCGTCGTGGACCAGGGCCCGGGACTGCTTGAACATCACGCCCTTCCAGTCATGGGCCCCGACGTCACCACCCTCCAACGTCAGCACACGGGTGGAAGGGTCGGCCCAGGCCTTCTCCAGCCATTCCTCGTCCTTGCGCAGATGTGCCGCGGGATCGACGGAGAAACGGGACAGAGAGGGTGTCGTGTCGTCCATGGGGTCCTTCCTTCGAGCGGGCCGTACCGGGAACAACACCGGAACGGCCCGCGCGCATGTCCGGGATCAGCGAGCCGAGGCGCCGAGTTCCTCCCAAAGGTACGCGGCGCTCTCCGCTCCCTTGAGCAGCAGCGGGATCTCCACCTTCTCGTTGGGGGCGTGGATGCGGTCCTCGTCCAGACCGACCGCGACGAACACCAGCGGGGCCTGGAGGATGTCGGCGATGTCGGCCTCGGGACCACTGCCGCCCTCACGGGTGAACAGGACCTCCTTGCCGAAGGCGCGCTCCATGGCCGAGCGGGCGGACTTCAACGCCGGGGAGGACAGGTCGGAGGCGCAGGCCCGCACCCCCGGACCACCGAACTCGAGCTCGGCGCGCAGCCCCTCGGGGGTGGCGGCCTCGACGTAGGCGCGGACGCACTCCTGGACGTGCAGCGGCTCCTGCCCGGGCACCAGACGGAAGCTGACCTTGGCGTGGGCGGAACGGGGCACGATGGTCTTGCCGCCCGAGCCCGTGTGGCCACCCCACATTCCGTTGATCTCCGCGGTCGGACGCAGCCAGATCCGCTCCAGTGTGGAGTAGCCCTTCTCCCCCCAGGTGGCGGTGGAGGCGGCCGTGGCCAGCCACTCCCGTTCGTCGAAGGGCAGCCGGGCGATGAGGCCGCGCTCGTCACTGCTCGCCTCGATCACCCCGTCGTGGAAACCGGGGATCGCGACCCGGTCGTCCTCGTCGTGCATACCGGACAGCAGGTCGGCCATGGCCTTGAGCGGGTTGGGCACGGCCCCTCCGAAGGAGCCGCTGTGCAGGTCCCGCTCAGGACCGTACAGGCTGATCTCCACGTCGGTGACGCCACGCATTCCCACGCACATGGAGGGGGTGTCGGCGGCCCACATGGTGGTGTCGGAGATGACGACGACGTCGCAGTCCAGACGGTCACGGTTGGTCCGCATGAGCTCGGCGAAGTGCACCGAGCCCGACTCCTCCTCCCCC
>CALGOD010000900.1 GCA_937957845.1 uncultured Nocardiopsis sp. | reverse complement strand
CTCCGGGTCGTCCCCGGTCTCGGCTGCGTCGGTCTCGGCCTCGGATGCGGCCTGCTCCTGCTCGGCTGCCCAGGCGTCGTACTCGTCCTGGGGAAGGACGACGACGTTGAAGAGCATGCGGGTGTGGTCCACACCGCACAGCTCGGCACAGTGGCCGATGTACTCTCCCGCGGTGCCCTCGTTCATGTCCACCTGGAAGGCGTTGTCACGCCCGGGGATGACGTCCAGCTTGAAGCCGAACGTGGGCACCCAGAAGGAGTGGATGACGTCGGGCGAGTGCAGGTCGAAGTGGACCTTCGCACCCTCGGGCAGGACGAGCGTCGTCTGGGTCGAAGGATCGGCGGTGCCGTCGGGGTTGGGGATACCGGTCTCCGAGAAGAGCACCTCCCCGCCGTTCTCCTTCTTGTCGTCGAGGTAGTTGAACTGCCAGGCCCATTGGAAGGCCACGACCTCGATGTTGACGTCAGCGGGTTCGTCGGTGTCCATCAGGATCGCCTGGTCCCGGGCTGTGAAGAAGAACAGCACCGAGATGACGACGATCGGCAGGACCGTGTAGAGCGCTTCGATGGGCATGTTGTACCGCACCTGTGGCGGCAACTGCTCAGAACGCTTGCGGTGGAAGATGATCGACCACGCGATCAGTCCCCACACGAGAATGCCGACCGCGAAAGCCGCCACCCAGGAGCCCTGCCAGAGCGAAAGAACACGCTCGGCCTGGTTGGTGATCGGCTCCGGCATGCCCAAACGAGTGAGATCGTTCGACGCGCAGCCGGTCGCGGCCAGCCCCAGCACGGCGAGCGCGGCGCCGCGTGGTGCCCATCGACGCAGTTGGGAGCGCCGATTCTCTTGGCGGGTCGGACTCACGGATTGCCTTCCCAGCGGTGTAGACCCGTGGATCCTTCCACGGGCGGCCTGATTCAAAGCTTTGCAGGGGGAAACATATCGCGAACCGCCCAACACCCCGGCCCGGGGCTTGCCTGGTCAGCGTGTTGCCAGACACCCGGTACGAAGTCTTCGACGGTACACGGAGCCGGGCCCTTTCGCCCGCGGAGGTGACCCTCCCGGCTGGCTACGGAGCGCGGCCCGGCGTTCCCCGGAGTCTCACTGGTCGTTTCCCCTCCGGCCGCGGGAGCGGCACGGACGTTCCACGAGGAGAGACTAAGGCGAGCGTATCGCTGGGTTTACGGCGCCCTTAACCGGGTTCGCCTTAGCGACCCGATCGGGCCAGGATGGTGACCTCAGGACGACCGACACGGGGGTGTTCCACGTGCCCGAGTATCCTTCGCCCCAGGCCCCGTTGGTGACGGTGGAGGCGGTGGGCCGCAAGTGCCCCATCCCCATCATCATGTTGGCCGCCCGCCTGCACGAAGTGCCCATCGGCGAGGTCATCGCGGTCACCGCCGACGATCCGGCGGCCCGCGCCGACATCCCGGCCTGGTGCCGGATGAAGATGCATGAGTTCGTCGCCGAACAGCCCTTGACCAGAGGTAGCGCTTTTCACATCCGCCGCAAGTACTGAGGCGAGGGCAGCGGGCCTCACCGCTCCTCCGTGGCCGAAAACCCCGTAACCACAGGGGCGCACGAGTCCACAATTCCGAAAAGATAACAATTTACGCCACATCGGGGTGTGGGCGTGGCCCGAGGCACATGCGGCCGTTCACACAGAGGCTCTCCCCCAGCGATGGGCACGAACACCGAGGGCCGCGCGGACGGATCCGCGCGGCCCTCCTCCTCGCACGGTTCCCTGGGGAACCACCCGGGGCCACTCCCTAACGGGCGTAGAACTCCACGACGAGCTGCTCGTCGAAGGGCACGGGGATCTGCTCACGCTTGGGACGGTCGGTGACCGCGATCCGCAGGTCCTGGTGGCTCACGGCGAGGTATCCGGCGATCTTGTCGTCGGCGTGGACGCCCTCGGCGGCCTCGACGAACGGCACCATGTTGCGGGACTTCTCCCGAACACTGATGATCTGCCCCGGCTTGACCTGGTACGACGGGATGTCGACCTTCTTGCCGTCCACCAGGATGTGGCCGTGGTTGACGAACTGGCGGGCGGCGTAGATCGACGCGGCGAAGCCGGCGCGCAGCACGACCGTGGCCAGCCGCAGCTCCAGCTCGATGAGCATCTCCTCACCGGTACGGCCCGCACGCTTCTTGGCGTTCTCGTAGACCCGCAGCAGCTGCTTCTCGGTCAGGTCGTAGTACCAGCGCACCTTCTGCTTCTCGGCCTGACGGACCGCGAAGTCACTGCTGTTACGACGAACACGGCGGCCGTGCTCACCGGGCGGGTAGGGACGCTTCTCGAAGTAGCTGACCGCCTTACGGGTCAGCGGAGTGCCGGCGCGCCGGGACAACCGCACCTTCGGTCCGGTGTAGCGCATGCAATGTCCTTTCAGAATGAATCAGGGAATCCCAGGTAAGGCTGGCCTAGATCTGGGAGGCGTCCACAGACGCCCGAGCCCGGGAGGGCACACCACCGCGCGCCGACCACGAACATGTTCCCCACCGTCGCGGCGACCCACGCTGACGGCTTGGGCTGGATACCCGGCACGCGTTTCAACGCACCGGGGAGCACGGCGTCGCCACACAGGACGCCGATGAGGCGGCCACGTGGGACACGGTCCGGTCGACGGACCGGGGCGTGCGGGTCGCGACTCACTACTCTACGGGCTCCGGGACACCGCCCCGACCACCCGGCCCGGGGCCGCGGACACCGCTCAGGCACCGGAACGACCCACCCGGTGACACAACTACACGAACGGCTCGACCTCGGCACGGGCCTCGGCCCCGTAGGACTTCTCCAGACGCTCCAACAGTGACTCGGAGGTCAATGTGTACTCCTGCGGACCGTCGGCCTCCAGGCAGTGCACCGC
>CALGOD010000899.1 GCA_937957845.1 uncultured Nocardiopsis sp. | reverse complement strand
GGGAGCTGGTACGAGGCTGTGACCTGCATCTTCAGGATGAAAAAGGCTCAGTGCGAGGTCGCGCTGCGGATCAGGAAGTGCCCGTAGTCGGGCGACCGCCGTGTCGGGATCTCCGCCGGAACCGTCCACGCAGGCGACCAGCATGAGGACGACACTCAGGGCCTCGTGCCACTCGTCTTCGACCTCGGGACGCCGTTTCTCGGACAGCGCGCGCAGCGTCGCACGGTTCCGCTTGTTCAGGTCCCGATAGGAGCGTTTGCTGAGCAACGCAAGGACCAGGTGGAAACGGACCTGAGAGCTGTCATGTCCCCGGTGCAATGCGCGTTCGATGTGGTCGCGCGCTTTGTCCGGGACCCCGTGCTCGAGATAGTTGACACCTACCTCGTAATCGCGCTCCGGAGGATCGTCCGGGCCCACAACGTAGACCGTCGAGTTGTGGATCCGCCCTGCTTGGACCCCGACGAAGGAGTGGGGGCCGGCGGTGTTGAAGGTGTCGGATCCGCTCATGAGACCCCCTTGACCGCGGTGATCAGCGACGCGACCTTGGCGGCCAGCGACGCCAGGTCGCCAAGAAGTCCCATCAGTCGTTTCAGGGCCAGCAGAGAGGTCTTCCTGCTCTCGGGGGTCGCCTCCTCGATGCCCTTACTCGCGATGTCGATCTCTTCGGACGCGGCCTCGTGGGTCTCCATGTCGATGCGCCCCACAGAGCGCTCCCGTGCCAGTTCCTCCCGTAGATCCGCGAGCCGGGCCGGGATATCGTCCGGGGCAGGAGGGGACGAGGTGAGCGATACGTGGAACGTGCCGCCGCTGACGTGACCGGCCTGGACACCGACACTGCCATGGGCGGTGTTGGTGACACTGCCGGAACCGCTGGAGTCGCTGTCCTTGTACATGGTGGGGGGCTCCGCTTCGATGAGTTCGGTGGCGAGTTCGAGGGCGAAGACGGCGGCGTTCGCGGCGGCGATCGGCTGCCATTTCCGGTCCGCCTCGGTGGCCTTGGTGCCGTCGGCC
>CALGOD010000898.1 GCA_937957845.1 uncultured Nocardiopsis sp. | reverse complement strand
GTCCGACACCTATCCCTACAACGACCTGCGCGAGGACGACGTCGAGCTCGCGCACGAGGCCACCGTCTCCAAGGTCAGCGAGGACCAGCTCTTCTACCTGATGAGCAGGGGCATGCCCGAGGAAGAGGCCATGGCCATGGTCGTCCGAGGATTCGTGGAGCCCATCGCACGGGAGCTCCCGATGGAGTACGCGCTGGAGCTGAACCGGCTGATCGAGCTCCAGATGGAAGGATCGGTGGGTTGAGTTGACGACCACGAACACGGAGCCCAAGGCGCACAGCCACGGGCCGGGGCAGATCCCCGTCTCCAAGCTCGACACGCACGGCTCCCACGACGTGAACGACTTCCCCGTGCCCCACGGGCGTGAGGAGGAGTGGCGCTTCACCCCGCTGCGCCGCCTCAAGGGCCTGCAGGACTGGAGCGGGACCGTCGACGGCACCGACGAGGTCACCGTCGACGCGCCCGAGGGCGTCACCGTCGAGAAGGTGGGTCGGGACGACGAGCGCCTGGGCACCGCGGGCATGCCCGCGGACCGGGTGATCGCCCAGGCCTACAGCTCCTTCGAGCAGGCCACCGTCGTCACCGTGCCGCGCTCCCTGGTCGCCGACAAGGCGATCAGGATCGACCGCAAGGCACTGGGGGGCACCGCCTTCGAGCAGCTGGTGATCGACGTCCAGCCGATGGCCGAGGCCACCGTCATCATCAGCAACACCGGCGCCGGTGTGCGTTCGGGCAGTCTCGACGTCCACGTCGGCGAGGGCGCCAGCCTGACCCTGGTCAGCCTCCAGGAGTGGGACGACGACGCCGTCGAGGTCAGCCAGCACAACACACTGGTCGCCAAGGACGCCAGCTTCAAGTCGATCATCATCACCCTGGGCGGGGACCTGGTACGGCTGTCGCCGCGGGTGTCCTACACGGGCCGCGGCGGCAACGCAGAGCTGTACGGGCTCTACTTCGCCGGCGACGGGCAGCACCACGAGCACCGTTCGTTGATCAACCACAACCTGTCCAACACCCGCTCGCGGGTGGACTACAAGGGTGCGTTGAGCGGCGAGGGCGCCCACACGGTCTGGATCGGTGACGTGATCATCGGCGAGGGCACCGAGGGCACCGATTCCTACGAGAACAACCGCAACCTGCAGCTCACCGACGGGACCCGGGTCGACTCCGTGCCGAACCTGGAGATCTTCACCGGTGAGGTCCAAGGGGCCGGACACGCCAGCGCCAGTGGACGTTTGGACGACATCCACCTCTTCTACCTGCGCTCGCGCGGGATCCCCGCCGAAGAGGCGCGTCGCCTGATCATCCGCGGCTACTTCCTGGACATCATCAACAGGATCGACAGCCCGGAACTGCGTGAGCACGTCATGGAGAAGGTCGAGCGAAAGCTTGCCGCACATGAGTGAGACGGATCGCTGGGTCAAGGTCGCCGAACTCGGTGAGATCCCCGAGGAGGGTGTCCTGGGGATCGAGACGGACGACGAGACGCCCATCGCCCTGGTCCGTACCGAGGGGGAGGTCTACGCGCTGCGGGACGTGTGCTCGCACGCGGAGGTCCGCCTCTCGGAGGGCGAGGTCGAGGACGGCACCATCGAGTGCTGGCTGCACGGTTCCTGCTTCGACCTGCGCTCGGGGGCACCGCTCAATCCGCCCGCGACCCAGCCGGTCCCCACCTACGACGTGAAGATTGACGGCGACGACGTACTCGTGTCGCTGGACGAGAAGAATTCCTGAGGCCTGAAATGACGAAGTTCGAAATCCGCGGTCTGCGTGCCGACGTCCTCATCAGCGAGGACGAGCGGCAGGAGATCCTCAAGGGTGTCGACCTGACCATCGACTCCGGTGAGACCCACGCCATCATGGGCCCCAACGGCTCGGGCAAGTCCACCCTCGCCTACGCGGTCGCGGGGCACCCCCGCTACGAGATCACCGAGGGCGAGGTCCTCCTCGACGGCGAGAACATCCTGGACCTGGAGGTGGACGAGCGCGCCCGCGCCGGCGTGTTCCTGGCCATGCAGTACCCGGTCGAGGTTCCGGGTGTGTCCATGTCCAACTTCCTGCGCAGCTCGGTCACCGCGGTGCGCGGCGAGGCCCCCAAGCTCCGCCAGTTCTCCAAGGAGCTGCAGGGCGCGATGAAGGGCCTGGCCATCGACCCCTCCTTCGCCGCCCGTGGCGTCAACGAGGGTTTCTCCGGCGGTGAGAAGAAGCGCCACGAGATCCTCCAGTTGGAGATGCTCAAGCCCAAGGTCGCCATCCTGGACGAGACCGACTCCGGCCTGGACGTCGACGCACTGAAGGTCGTGTCCGACGGCATCAACCGTGCCCAGGCCGACAGCAACCTGGGTGTCATGCTCATCACGCACTACACCCGCATCCTCAACTACGTCAAGCCCGACTTCGTGCACGTCTTCGCCGACGGCCGTATCGCCGAGTCCGGTGGCCCCGAGCTGGCCGAGGTGCTGGAGTCCGAGGGCTACGAGCGCTTCGTGAAGGTGGGCGCGTAACACATGACCACAGTCCGCGAGTTCGGTCAGGCCGGGACGGGCCTGCTTGACGTCGCGGCGATCCGGGAGGATTTTCCGATCCTCTCCCGGACCGTCCGCGACGGACGGCCGCTGGTGTACCTCGATTCCGGGGCCACCTCGCAAAAACCCCGTCAGGTGCTCGACGCCGAACGTGAGTTCTATGAACGCCACAACGCGGCGGTGCACCGAGGCGCGCACCAGCTCGCGGAGGAGGCGACCGACGCCTACGAGGCGGCACGGGAGACCATCGCCGGATTCATCGGGGCCGACGTCGGTGAGGTGGTGTTCACCAAGAACGCCACCGAGGGCGTCAACCTGGTGTCCTACGCGCTGAGCAACGCCGCGACGGCCGACGAGCAGCTGCGCCGTTTCCAGGTCGGTCCCGGCGACGAGGTCGTGGTGACCGAGATGGAGCACCACGCCAACCTGGTGCCCTGGCAGCAGCTGTGTCAGCGCACCGGCGCGACGCTTCGCTGGTTCCCGGTGACCGAGGAGGGCCGTCTGGACCTCTCCGACATCGAGGAACTGGTCAACGAGCGCACCAAGGTGGTGGCCTTCACCCACCAGTCCAACGTGCTCGGGACCGTCAACCCGGTGAAGCCCCTGGTCGACCGGGCCCGGGAGGTCGGCGCCCTGACGTTCCTGGACGCCTGCCAGTCGGTTCCGCACATGCCGGTCGACGTCGTCGACCTGGGTGTGGACTTCCTGGTCTTCTCCGGCCACAAGATGCTCGGTCCCAACGGGATCGGCGTGCTGTGGGGGCGCAGGGAACTGCTGGAGGCCATCCCGCCGTTCATCACCGGCGGTTCCATGATCGGAGTGGTCCACATGGAGTACTCCACGTGGGCCGACCCGCCCCAGCGCTTCGAGGCCGGTGTGCCGATGGCCCCCCAGGCCGTCGGCCTGGCCGCGGCCTGTGACTACCTTTCCAAGGTGGGCATGGACGCGGTGGCCGAGCACGAGCACGCGCTCACCGAGCACGCGCTCCGGCGCCTCGGCGAGGTGGAGGGCGTCCGGATCGTCGGACCCACCGAGGCGGTGGATCGCGGCGGCGCGGTGTCCTTCGTGGTGGAGGACATCCATCCGCATGATCTGGGGCAGGTACTCGACGACAGGGGGGTGGAGGTCCGGGTGGGCCACCACTGCGCTTGGCCGTTGCACCGCAAGCTGGGTATCGTCGCGACCACGCGAGCCTCCTTCTACCTCTACAACACGTTGGAGGACGTGGAGGCGCTCGTCGAAGCCGTCGAAGCCGCGCAGAAGTTCTTCGGGACCCGGCCCTAGAACAAGGACGACCATGCAGTTGGACGCGATGTACCAGGAGATCATCCTGGACCACTATCGGAATCCGCACCACAAGGGCCTGCGGGATCCGCACAACGCCGAGGCGCACCACATCAACCCCACCTGTGGGGACGAAGTGACGCTCCGGGTGGCGTTGACCCCGGCCGAGGGTTCCGCCGGACTCGACGAGAAGGCCGTGGTCAGTGACGTCTCCTACGAGGGGATGGGCTGCTCGATCAGTCAGGCCAGCACTTCGGTGCTGACCGACCTGCTCATCGGCCGAACCGTCGCGGAGGGGATGACCACTCTGGAGGCCTTCACAGAGCTGATGCACTCCAGAGGTCGGGGCGAGCCCGACGAGGATGTGTTGGAGGACGCGGTGGCGTTCGTCGGCGTGTCCAAGTACCCCGCGCGGATCAAGTGCGCCCTGTTGGGGTGGATGGCCTGGAAGGACGCCGTGTCACAGTCCCTGGAGAAGGAAGCCGTCTGATGAGTGAGAACGAGACGACAACGACCGAGGCGACCCCGAACGCCTCCCTCTCTCCGGAGGAGGAGGCGCTGGCCGAGGAGATCAGCGAGGCCCTCAAGGACGTGATCGACCCCGAGCTGGGTGTGAACATCGTCGACCTGGGTCTGCTCTACGGGGTGAACACCGATGACACGACCATCACACTGGACATGACCCTGACCAGTGCGGCGTGCCCCCTGACCGACGTCATCGAGGACCAGGCCACCAGCGCCCTGGACGAGTTCGAGCGCGACGTCAAGATCAACTGGGTCTGGATGCCGCCGTGGGGGCCGGACAAGATCACCGAGGACGGGCGTGACCAGCTACGCATGCTGGGTTTCAACGTCTGACACACGGATGTCCACGTGATGCGGGCCGGGACCTGTTCGGGTCCCGGCCCGCACGCGTCGGCGGTACGTCCTTCCCACCGTCGGCCCGAAGCCATCGGTCAGTGAGCGGCGAACAGCCCCGCGCGCAACTCCGCGGCGATGTCGTTGTCCCCGCGCAGAACCAGTCGGTCGACCAGGGATCGTGGCTCGGCGGAGAGGGAGTCGTCGTCGTTGTCGGTGATGCGGCGGGAGAGGATCCGCAGGGCCTCCTCGGTGGAGGCCGGCGCGGTGTATCCGCTCAGGTGCAGGGCCCTGGCCGCGGGGGAGTGGTTGCTCAGGTCGGTGGCGGGCAGCTTGCGCGCGTCCAGGCGATCGCCCGCCACGGTGATGAACATGCGGTCGCCGGGCTGGGCCGCCTGACGGCGCAGCAGGGGACGTAGGGAGTCGAAGGCGGGCTGGTCGCGCCACACCAATACCAGCAGGTCGGCCCCGGGCGCGGTCAGGCACAGCAGGCGGCCGGGCTGCAGACCCAGATGGGTGGCGTACCCGGTCGGCACCGCCACGGGAGCCCCGTTGAGATGGTCGGCGGTGATGTCGATGCGGTGCCACCAACGCCCGTCCGGGGCACGGAAACAGCGGGCGGCCAGGGCCGGGTCGCTCGCGTTGGGACGGACCTGCGGTGCCGCGGGCGGTGTCGGTGCCGCGGACGGGGCGCCGTAGGGCTGTCCGCCTTGGGGGGACGGCGGGACGGCGCGCTGCGGGTCCAAGGCGGCCGCGCCGAAGGCGGCGTCCTGGGTCGATGCGGGTGCCTGCCGCTGGTCGGCCGGGGCTTCGGAGACGGGGGACTCCGGGCGGCGCCGTATCGGCAGTCCGTTCTCGGTGGTGGCCCCCGACCCTTCCGAGGCGGTGTGACTCGCATGACCCGTGGGCATCTCCATGGGCACCGACGGGTCCACGAACACGTGGCCGTCCTTCCGGCTCGCTCCCGGAGTGCTCAGCAGCCAGGCGCGCAGTTCCTGTTGACGGATACCGATCCGGCCCAGGCGGATGGCGGCCTCGGTCAGGCTGGGCGCGTCGCCCAGCAACTCCCGGGTCTGCCAGCGCAGGCGGTTGGGATCGTCGGCGATCAGCCAGCCGTTGTACAGACGCCGGTCGGTGAACAGGGTGATGATGACCCGCCACAGGGGCGTGTGCAGGGTCGGCACCTCCACCGGATGGTCGGGGTGGGAGTTGATCAGCCGGTCGATGGTGGTCGCCGCCCCCAACTGTTCGGACAGCTCGCGCAGGTGCTTGGTGATCGCCGCGCCCTCGGGTGCGTTGAGCCAGCGCAGAAGACGTTCCTCCCCCTTGCGCTGGGCGGTGCGGATCTCGGTGACGTCCACCGCGATCTGCTCCGACAGCACGCGGATACTGATGGGGTCGGTGGCGAACAGACGCTCGGCCGCGACCGTACGTTCCAGTTCGGGCCAGGAACGGAACATCTCCTCCACCAGGTCCACCAGGGGGTGTCGGCCCAGGACGGAGGCTGGGGACGGTTCCTCGGTCTGGTCGGCGCGCACCCCCTTGGGCGGGCCGAAGCTGGGGCGGCGCAGGGTCCGGCCCGGACCCAGGAGGGAACTGCGGAACTGCGAGCGAAGGTCGCCGGCACCGCCGTCCCGGGGTCCGTCGCCGTTGACCGCTTCGGCGTTCAGCACCGAGGTGGGGATCATCGCGGCGGAACTGACCACGGCGGTGGGGGCCACGGTCTGCTCGCCGACGGCGGACCCGGACTCCTGCTCCTCGGCGCGCTGGGCGCGCAATGCCCGTAGGGTGCGGATCGCGCGGGTCGCCGGCGTCTGGGGGGGAGTTCCTTCCGATCCCTCGTCCTCGCCGAAGCCGGCCTCGTTCCCCGCGCCCGTGGCCGAGCTGAGGTACTCCAGCGCGTCACGCACGTGCTCGGGGGCCGAATCGGGCATCCAGTGGGCGATGGTGCGTACGGCCTCCATCATCAACGCGGGGGACGGCGTGGGACCGGAGGGCAGTTCACAGCAGGGCTGTAGCGCGCGCCAGGCCACCGTGCTCACCACGTCCATGACGCCGCAGCCGGGCAGTTGCCACTCGCTGAGCTCCTGGGGGCTGATGGAGACGAGGCGCTCCCAGTTTCCGGCGGTGGAGGTGATCGCGCCGCGGACGGGCTCGGCCAGGTCGGAGCAGTCCACCTTCTGGGTGCGCAGGCTCGGCAGGAACTCGTCCAAGGGGACGTGCGCCCACTGTTCCAGAGCAAGACGGGCGATGACATGGGCGAGCCAGGGCGGGCCCGCTATGTCCAGCACGCGGGCGATCGGTAGCGAGTGCCACCAGCCATCGATCAGGCGGTCATGGTGGAGCAGGGGTGCCACATCCGGCGATCTCGACCATCGCAGCGCGGGCGCGAGGTCGACGAGGCAGATCGGAGAGACGGCGTTCATCCGCTGGGGACCTCGACCTCCTGGTGTCTGCACGTGAATTGGGGAGGAACCGCACGGGCCTTCGGTTCGATGCACCACAGTACGCGCCTCTCACCCTGCCGGGGGCCGGACCTTGGACCGGTCCGGTACGCCGTGGGTGGGCACGGCGAGCCGGGGGACAGGGGTGCCGTGAGCACTTCCCCGAGATCGTACGTGTCCGCGCGTCGCATGGGTACCCCCAGGTAGGCCCGCCCTGAGCCGTTCACCTTACAACCACGGTGGGTGAAGGCCATGGGGATGTGGTTCCCTACCCTTGACCTGCATGAATATGTGATCTACCTCATAGTGGATCTTCGGCTCATAACGCGTCGGCCGCACGTTCGCCATGCAGGGGTGCTCCCACGCCCTCCCGCGTGGACACCTG
>CALGOD010000897.1 GCA_937957845.1 uncultured Nocardiopsis sp. | reverse complement strand
ACCCAGGAGGATTGAAGTGGCCGTCCCGAAGCGGAAGATGTCGCGGAGCAACACCCGGACCCGCCGTTCCCAGTGGAAGGCGTCGCGCCCGGTGCTGGTCAACTGCCCGCGTTGCCGCGACCCCAAGCAGCCCCACATCGCGTGCCCGACCTGCGGCACCTACAACAACCGCCAGGTCACGAACCCGGCCTAGGGCCTTCTTGGTGGAGTTCTGCTCGGCCACCAGGGGCTCGTCCGGTCACCGGCCGAGACCGGTTCCGGCGGTGGGTGTGCGGGCATCCGACGAGAACACCCCGCCATGCCGGGTCTTGGGCCCCGGCGCCCGACTCCCGAGTCGCTTCGGGGCGGACCCGTCTCACGGGTCCGCCCCGAAGCGCTGTCACGGTGTGCTCGGACGCCGTACCTTCGTGCGCGTGCGTCCGCACGGGTCACCGCACACGCGCGACCACGTCCGACCGGGTGGGGCACAAGCGCCCGGACACCCCGAGCGTCGGCATGCGGGGGTTTGTAAAGTGAGTCGAGGAACACCGACGAACACCAGGATCGGACATCGCACGAGTGACCCGGGCACCCGAGGTTCCCGAGTTCGTGGTGGTCGCCGGGGGAGCGCGCCTCCCGCGACGGTCACCTCGCTTTCGAGCACCCTGGCGGGGGCACGGGTCATCCACCACCATCAGTGCGCCTCACCACGGCGTGCCCGAGCAGGGAAGTGAACCAGTGGCCAGCCAACTCTCCGCATCCGAAGTCAGGTCCTTCCACAAGGCCATCGGGGTCGAGGTGGACCCGAAGGTCCTTCTGCGGGCCCTGACCCACCGCTCCTACGCCTACGAGAAGGGCGGACTGCCCACCAACGAGCGCCTGGAGTTCCTCGGGGACTCCGTGCTCGGCCTGGTGGTCACCGACACGCTCTTTCGCAAGCATCCCGACCTGCCCGGGGGACAGCTCGCCAAGCTGCGTGCCGCCGTGGTGAACATGCGCGCCCTCGCCGACGTCGCCCGGAGCCTGGGCATCGGTGCCTACATCCGCCTCGGCCGTGGTGAGGAGGGCACCGGCGGGCGCGACAAGTCCTCCATCCTGGCCGACACCCTGGAGGCCGTCATCGGCGCGGTCTACCTGGACTGCGGCCTGGACGTGGCCTCGGAGTTCGTGCACCGCCTCTTCGACCCGCTCATCGCCACGGCCTCCGGCCTTGGGGCCGGACTGGACTGGAAGACCTCCCTGCAGGAGCTGACCGCCGCCGAGATGCTCGGCGTCCCGGAATACCACGTGGACGAGAGCGGCCCCGACCACCAGAAGACCTTCCGCGCCACGGTCCGTGTCGCGGGTCAGAGCTATGGCCGGGGTGAGGGGCGGAGCAAGAAGGAGGCCGAGCAGCAGGCCGCGGAGTCGGCCTGGAAGGCCATCAAGTCCCGCTCCGAGTCCGACGGGACCGTCGCCGGCTCCGCCGGCGGGGGAACCTCCGGTGCCGGGCGGGGGTGAGCAGAGGTGCCCGAGCTCCCCGAGGTGGAGGTCGTACGTCGCGGCCTGACCGAGCACGCCCTGGGCCGTACGGTCGGCGCGGTGGAGGTCCTGCATCCCAGAGCGGTGCGGAGGCACGTGGCGGGTGCCGCGGACTTCGCCGCCCGTCTGGCGGGCCGCGTGCCCGTCGAGGCGCACCGGCGCGGCAAGTACATGTGGCTCCTGCTGGACAGCGGTGAGATGCTCCTCGTCCATCTGGGCATGAGCGGTCAGATGCTGGTCCAGCCCACAGGCAAGCCCGACGAGAAGCACCTGAGGGTGCGGCTGCCCCTGTCGGACGGCGTCGAGCTGCGCTTCGTCGACCAGCGGACCTTCGGTCATCTGATGGTGGACGTGCCCGGTGTTCGCGAGGACGTGCCGGCCTCGGTGGACCACATCGCCTTGGACCCGCTGGATCCGGACTTCGTCCCCGAGGTCTTCGTGCGGGCGTTGCGGGCCAAGAGGACCGAGGTCAAACGCGCGCTGCTGGACCAGTCGCTGATCAGTGGTGTCGGTAACATCTACGCCGACGAGGCACTGTGGCGCTCACGGTTGCACTGGGCGCGTTCCACGCACGGGTTGTCCAACGCACGGGCCGGGGAGTTGCTGGGGCACGTGCGCGATGTGATGACCGAGGCGCTGGAGGTGGGCGGTACCACCTTCGACGGCCTCTACGTCGACGTCAACGGTGAGAGCGGCTACTTCGAACGCGGTCTCAACGCCTATGGTCGCCGCGACCGTCCGTGCGGTCGGTGCGGCTCCCCGATCATCCGGGAGGCGTTCATGAACCGCTCCTCCTACAGTTGCCCGAGCTGTCAGAGGGCGCCCCGAGGCCGAGGCTGAGTCCGTCGTCGCGAAACGCGGTGAGAAAAGTATGTCCGCCAGGTAAGCGAAGGAGCCGGATCGTGGGTGAGGACGCCGAAGCCGTCCGGTTGACCGCGTGGGTGCGCGGTCGTGTCCAAGGGGTGGGTTTCCGCTGGTGGACGCGGTCCAAGGCGCTGGAGCTGGGATTGAGCGGCGCCGCCACGAACCTCCAGGACGGCAGGGTGGAGGTGGTCGCGGAGGGACCCAGGGACGCCTGCGAGCGGCTCCTTGGTCATCTCAGGGGCGAGGGAACACCTGGCCGTGTGGACTCCGTGGTCGAACGTTGGTCTTCGGCCGGAGGGACCTTCAGCGGATTCGTCGAGCGATGAGTATGCTTATGGTGTAACGCGATTCGAGCACACCGTGAGGCCGCCGCGGCCAAGAGGGATTCGCGGTGGGCGGCCTGACGGGTGAGGGGCGAAGGACGCTCGGCGTCCGCCCCGTCTCACGACGCTCCGGCGAAATCCGGGGTACCTGTGTTCGAATCGTGCGCTGCCACCTGCCTGGCTGCATTCATCGGGGCAGTGGTCGTTACGGACCGTTGTAATCCAATCTTGACCAGCGACGCGCACGGTGAGACTCTGGAAGGTACATCGCGCAACCTTTCCACCCGTATGGGACATCGCCACTCGGCGTCACCGCGGGGCATCACGGGCGCGGATCATCACTGGTCACTCAGCGTGGAGGACCCATATCATGGCGAAGGCTCTGTTTGGCCACGTCGGCGGCTCTGACCCTCGAATGGTCTCGGAGATGAGGCGACTGCAGAAGCGGGTACGTGACCTTGAGGACGAGATCAGCCGTCTTCAGGCCAAGAACGACCAGCTCAGCATGGCCGTCACCGAAGCCGCTCCCAGCGCGACCGATCGCGAGCCCGCACTCGCCTGACCTGACACCGTCGACGACGGGGCCCCGTCAGAACGGCCTCGTGAGGTGAACGATCCACTCATGGGGACGCCGATCGTGAACCAGGCGTCCCTAGCCGAGAACGTCGACGGACGGGAGTGAGCGACTCCCTGCCGGCCGAGCCGCAGCCTTTCTCTTCCTTTCTTTGCGGACTCTTTGCCGTCGTTGTACCCGGCGGGCTCCATCGCAACCCTCCGTGTCCGCCGGATTCCCCCGCCCTCTCGGTCCGGGCGAGGTGACATCACCTCCACCAGCCCGTCCCAGCAGGGAACATCGGCCCGAACCTCACCCTTCGGTCACTGCTTCGTGGCACCCTTAGGTGGTCGCGGTGTGTACCAACGGTGGCCGTCGTGGGAGGTGCCGATGTATTTGAAGAACCTGACGCTACGCGGATTCAAGTCGTTCGCGTCGGCCACCACCCTGCGTTTCGAACCGGGGATCACCTGTGTGGTCGGCCCCAACGGATCGGGCAAGTCCAACGTGGTCGACGCCCTGTCCTGGGTGATGGGCGAACAGGGAGCCAAGTCCCTGCGCGGCGGCAAGATGGAGGACGTCATCTTCGCCGGTACCTCCACCCGACAGGCCTTGGGTCGTGCCGAGGTCAGCCTCACCATCGACAACACCGACGGCGCGCTGCCCATCGACTACACCGAGGTCACCATCAAGCGGACCATGTTCCGCAACGGGGGCTCGGAGTACGCCATCAACGGCGACACCTGTCGCCTGCTCGACATCCAGGACCTGCTCAGCGACTCCGGGATCGGTCGGGAGATGCACGTCATCGTCGGGCAGGGACAGCTCGACACCGTTCTGCACGCGGGCCCCGAGGAGCGTCGAGCCCTCATCGAGGAGGCCGCGGGCATCCTCAAGCACCGTAAGCGCAAAGAGAAGGCGATCCGCAAGCTCAACGCGATGCAGGGCAACCTGGATCGGGTCACCGACCTGACCGCCGAACTGCGCCGCCAGCTCAAACCGTTGGGTCGTCAGGCCGAGCTGGCCCGCCGGGCCGCCGTCATCCAGGCCGACCTGCGGGACGCCCGTCTGCGTCTGCTCGCCGACGACATCGTCACCCTCACCGAGCAGCTGGCCAAGGAGGAGGCCGACGACAAGGAGATCCTCGCCCGCCGTACCTCCACCGAGACCGCTCTGACCCAGGCCCAGGAGCGCGAGGCCGAACTGGAGGCGCAGTCCGCCGCGGCGGCTCCGGCTCTGGCCCGAGCCCTGGAGACCTACCACGCCCTGTCCCGTCTCACCGAGCGGTTGGACGCCGTACGCGGGTTGGCCGACGAACGTCACCGCAACCTGGTCTCCGTCGACGACGAGCCCGTTCACCGCCGTGACCCCGAAGAACTGGAGATGGAGGCCGAGGAGGCCGCCGCCCAGGAGGAGGAGCTTCTCACCCGTCTGGAGGAGGCCCGGGAGGCGCTGGAGGTCACCGTCACAGAGCGAGCGGCCGCCGAGGACGCCCTGCATCGCGAGGAGAAGCGGTGGGAGGCCGCATCCCGGGCCGCCGCCGATCGCCGTGAGGGATTGGTGCGGCTGTCCGCGCGGGTGGAGAGCCTGCGTGGCCGTCTGACCTCGCACGAGGCCGAGATCGCCCGTTTGGAGGAGGCCGCGGCCCAGGCCGCCGAGCGTGCCGAGTCGGCCCAGGTCGAGTACGAGATGGCCGCCGAGGAGTCGGCAGGCCTCGACGAGGGGGACGCCGAACTCGACTCCGCCCAGGAAAGGGCCGCCCGGCGGCTCTCCGAGGCCGACACCGAGCTCGACCGCCTACGCGCCGCCGAACGCGCCGCCGAGGGCGAGAGGGCCGCGCTCGCCGCCCGGAAGGAGGCGCTGGAACTGGGCCTGGCCCACAAGGACGGCGCCGGTACCCTCCTTGGCGCCGATCTGCCCGGAACGCTCGGTGCCCTGGCCTCCCTGGTGCAGGTCGAGGCCGGTCGGGAGACCGCGGTGGCCGCCGCCCTCGGAGCCGCCGCGGGAGCCGTCGCCGTGGAGGACCCCGACACCGCCGTGGCCGCCCTGGACCTGCTCAGATCCGAGGACGCGGGCCGCGCGGGGATCGTCATCGCCCAGGCCACGGCCTCGGTGTCGCGCGGGGAGTGGCCCGGGCTGCCCGCCGGGGTCCGTTACGCACGTGACGCGGTCGTGGCCCCCGAGCACCTGGACGGCGCGGTCACGGCGCTGCTGGACCGCGTCGCCCTGGTGCCCGACGCCGCGACCGCCCGGGATCTGGTCGACAAAGTGCCCGGAGTGCGGGCCGTCACCCCCGAGGGCGACGTGTTCTCCGCCGCGCTGGTGCACGGCGGCTCGGCGGCGGCCCCTAGCCTGCTGGAGGTCCAGGCCGCGGTGGACGAGGCGGCCGAGAGGCTGGAGGAGGCCACCGAGACCGCGGAGCGGATCGCCGCCGAGCTGGAGGAGCGCGGGGGCGAACGCGCCGCCCTGGCCGCCGAGGTCGAGGAGCTGATCGCACGACGTCGCCAGAGCGACCGCAAGCGCAACGAGTCGGCTCAGCGGTTGGGCAAACTCGGGGGCCAGGCGCGTTCGGCGGAGGCCGAGTCCGAGCGGTACGCGGCGGCCGCAGCCAAAGCCGCGGCCGCCAGGGACGAGGAGACCGAGAAGCTGACGCGCATGGAGCGGGAACTGGCCGAGGCCGAGGAGATGGCCGCCTCCATCGAGGAGGAGGGCCCCGACGCCGACACCCGCGACGAGCTGGCCGCCCAGGCCTCACGCGCACGCGCCGCCGAGATGGAGCGCCGCCTGGCGGTGCGCACCGCGGAGGAGCGCGCCCGTTCGATCGCCGGGCGAGCCGAGCGGCTGCGGACCCAGGCCTTCGAGGAACGCCGCGCCGTGGAGCGCGCGCGACGCCGCCGCCGGACCCGTATGGCGCAGGCCGTCATCGCCGAGGCGGTCGCCGGGAGCGCCCGGGCGGCCCTGGAACGGATCGCGGTGTCACTGTCGGCGGCCGAGGCCGAGCGGCGCACGGCCGAGGCGCGCAAGGAGGAGCGCGACGCCGAACTCAAGGCGGTGAGGATCCGGGTGCGGGAGCTCTCCGTGGAGCTGGAGAAGTTGACGAGTTCGGCGCACAGCGGCGAGGTGGCCCGGGCGGAGCGGCGTCTGCGCCTGGAGCAGTGGGAGACCAAGGCGATGGAGGAGATGGGCGTGGACGTGCCCACCCTGATCGCCGAGTACGGTCCCCGCGTGCCGGTGCCTCCTCCCGCCGACGCCGGCGAGGACGCCGTTCCGCTGCCGTACGTACGTGAGGTGCAGGCCAAACGGGCCAAGGCCGCGGAGCGCCAACTCAACCAGTTGGGCAAGATCAACCCGCTCGCGCTGGAGGAGTTCGCGGCCCTGGAGGAACGGCACGCCTTCCTCAACGCCCAGTTGGAGGACCTGAAGAAGACCCGCCGGGACCTGATGGGCATCGTCCAGGAGGTCGACGCCCGGGTGCAGGAGGTCTTCTCCGCCGCCTACCTGGACGTGGAGCGCGAGTTCGCGGCGATCTTCGGACGACTGTTCCCCGGTGGGGAGGGACGACTGTTGCTCACCTCGCCCGAGGACATGCTGACCACCGGTATCGAGGTGGAGGCCCGTCCGCCCGGAAAGAAGGTCAAGCGGCTGTCGCTGCTCTCGGGAGGCGAGCGCTCCCTGACCGCGGTGGCCTTCCTGGCCGCGATCTTCAAGGCGCGGCCCTCCCCGTTCTACGTGATGGACGAGGTCGAGGCGGCCTTGGACGACACCAACCTGCAGCGCCTGCTGGTGATCTTCGAGGAGCTGAGGGCCTCCTCCCAGCTGATCGTGATCACCCACCAGAAGCGCACCATGGAGGCCGCCGACGCGTTGTACGGCGTGACCATGCAGGGCGACGGCATCTCCCAGGTGATCAGTCAAAAGCTCGAACGTCCCGTCTGAGGCCCGGATCGGGTCGTAGGCGACCGGTGAGGGACGGTGTCACCGGTCGTGTCCGGCCGGGCGCACGGGGGCTCCCGCGCGGCTTCGACCGGAGAACGGGCGGG
>CALGOD010000896.1 GCA_937957845.1 uncultured Nocardiopsis sp. | reverse complement strand
CGCGGTCCGGTGGTAGGCACGGGAACAGGGCCGTGTCGACGAGGACCCACAGGGGGAGCACATGAGCGAACAGGCATTGCGGTTGGACGAGGCCGAGCTACGCGGTCTGCTCGACGGCCGTTGGGCCCACGTGCGCGAACAGGTGCGCGATCTGCTCCGCGGAGAGCAGTTCGCACCCGTTCACGGACTGTCGGTGGAGGAGCACCGCAACCGTACACTCACCCAGCTCAAGGCCCTGGCCAAGACCGATCTGCCCACCTACGGCTTCCCCGAGTCCGTCGGTGGCAACAACGACGTCGGCGCCTCCGTGGTCGGCTTCGAGATGTTGGTCAACGACCTGTCCCTCATGGTGAAGATGGGGGTGCAGTGGGGGCTGTTCGGCGGAGCGATCAACGCCCTGGGCACCGAACGCCACCACGCCGAGTATCTTCCCGACGTGATGTCGCTCGAACTGCCCGGCTGCTACGCGATGACCGAGACCGGGCACGGGTCGGACGTGCAGAGCCTGGGCACCACGGCCACCTACGATCCCGACACCGAGGAGTTCGTGGTCCACACCCCGGACGAGTCGGCGCGCAAGGACTACATCGGCAACGCCGCCCGTGACGGCCGCATGGCGGTGGTGTTCGCCCAATTGCGCACCCGGGACCAGGAGCACGGGGTGCACGCCCTGCTGGTGCCGATCCGGGACGAGCAGGGCGAGCCCATGCCGGGCGTGCGCATCGGGGACTGCGGCCACAAGGCCGGACTCAACGGCGTGGACAACGGCAGGCTGGAGTTCGACCACGTGCGCGTGCCGCGCGCCAACCTGCTCAACCGGTACGGGGACGTGGCCCCCGACGGTACCTACTCCAGTCCCATCGAGAACCAGAACCGGCGCTTCTTCACCATGCTCGGCACGCTCATCCGGGGTCGGATCAGCGTCGCCGGTGGGGCCGGAAGCGCGGCCAAGGCCTCACTGGCCATCGCGATCCGCTACGGCGACACCCGCCGCCAGTTCACCCGCCCCTCCGACGACGGCGGGCCCGAGCGCGAGGTGCGCATCCTGGACTACCTGGCGCACCAGCGCAAGCTCCTGCCCGCGCTGGCGCGCACCTACGCGCTGCACTTCGCGCAGGAGGAGCTGGTGAGCCGGCTGCACGAGCTGTCCTTGGCCTCCGAGCGCGACGAGCACGCCCAGCGGGAGCTGGAGTCGCGGGCGGCCGGGCTCAAGGCGGTGGCCACCTGGCACGCC
Organism: uncultured Nocardiopsis sp.; assembly: GCA_937957845.1. Lineage (GTDB taxonomy): Bacteria > Actinomycetota > Actinomycetes > Streptosporangiales > Streptosporangiaceae > Nocardiopsis. The sequence continues at coordinate 13,406 of CALGOD010000896.1, read as the reverse complement.
ACGAGGACCATCCAGACCTGCCGCGAGGCCTGCGGCGGCGCCGGATACATGTCGGAGAACCGTCTGCCCCAGCTCAAGGCCGACTCCGACATCTTCACCACCTTCGAGGGCGACAACACGGTCCTGCTGCAGCAGCTGACCAAGGCCCTGTTGACCCACTTCCAGGACTCCTTCGGTGACCTGGACCAGTTGGGCCTGGCCCGTTTCATGGCCGGCAAGGTCTTCGAGACGGTCATCGAGCGCACCGCGGCCCGGCCACTGATCGACCGGCTCATCGCGGCCTCCCCCGGCCGCGGGGAGGAGGTCGGCCTGTACAACCGGGGCTGGCAGCTGGAACTGCTGGAGGACCGGGAGAAGCACATCATCGAGGGACTGGCCGGACGGCTGCGCAGGGCCCGCAAGGACGGCAGCGACGCCTTCGAGGTGTTCAACCACGCCCAGGACCACGTGCTCAACGCGGGTCGGGCCCACATGGACCGTGTGGTGTTGGAGGCGTTCGTGGCGGGGATCGACCGCTGTGGGGACTCCGCGACGGCCAAACTGCTCAGCCGCGTGTGCGACCTGTACGTGCTCTCGGTGGTGGAGGAGGACCGTGCCTGGTTCCTGGAGCACGAGCGGCTCTCCACCTCCCGGGCCAAGGCCGTCACACAGGCGGTGAACGAGCTGTGCCGGGGACTGCGCCCCTACGCCGTGCGGTTGGTGGACGCCTTCGGGCTGCGCGACGAGTGGCTGGCCGCGCCGATCGCACTCGGTGACGAGCACGTCCGCCAGGGCGATCCGGTCCCCATCCGCGACTGACCCCGCTCAGCCGGGGCCGTGGGCGGGAACGGACGCCCGCCCCCGGAAGGCGGCGCACGCTCCCCAAGGGCTTCCCCCCGTCGGCCGACCTGCCTAACATGAGAGGAATTCATGTTAGGCAGGTCACACGTGCGCCCACCCCCCGCACAGCCCTCCCCCGCGATCCCCGCCGCGCTCGCCGAACCCACCCGGCCGGTGGGGCGCCTGTGGGTGACGGGGATCAGCCTGGCCAACCTGGGCATGTGGACGGCCTTCTTCGGTCCCCTTCAGGTCCTGCTGCCCGAACAGGTCGGCCTGCTCGCCCCCGGCGCCAAGGAGACCACCCTGGCCTGGGTGACCGGGGCGGGAGCGGTCTGCTCCACGCTCGGCACCCCCCTGGCCGGGGCGCTGTCGGATCGCACCACGAGCCGCTTCGGGCGACGCCGCCCGTGGATCCTGGCCGGAGCGCTTCTCGGCTGCCTCGGTCTGGTGGTGCTCGGTCGGCAGAGCAGCGTCCTCGGCGTGCTGCTGGGATGGTCCTTCGTCCAAGCCGCCCTGTCCTGCCTGAACGCCACCCTGCTCGCGGCCGTGCCCGACCACGTACCGGTCCGTCAGCGGGGCGTGGTCTCTGGTTGGATCGGCATCCCGCAGTCCGCGGGCGTGGTGGTCGCCGTGCTCCTGGTGACCGTGGTGGTCTCCGGGACCGCTCCCGGCTACACCCTGATCGGTGTGCTGACCCTCGTCTGCGCGCTGCCCTTCGCCCTGATGGCCCCTGATCCGCCGCTGCCACGCCGGGCCCGTCCCCCCTGGCGGGAGTTCACCCGGGGACTGTGGGTGTCCCCGCGCCGTCACCCCGACTTCGGCTGGGCCTGGCTGACCCGATTCCTCATGCAGACCGGCAACGCCATGTTCACCCTCTACCTCCTCTACTTCCTGGCCGACGTCGTCGGCTACGAGGAGCTCTTCCCCGGCTCCTCGGCGACGGACGGCCTGCTGGTGCTGATCGTCGTCTACACGGTGGCGGTGGTGGCCACGACCGTGCTCGCCGGCCTGGTCTCGGACCGCATCGGCCGGCGCCGGGGCATGGTGTGCCTGTCGGGGGTGGTGACGGCCGTGCCCGCGTTCGGGATCGCCGCCTTTCCCACGTGGACGATGAGCCTGGTGTGCGCGGTGGTGCTGGGGGTCGGCTTCGGCGTCTTCCTTTCGGTGGACAACGCCCTGGTCACCCAGGTGCTGCCGACCGCCCAGGGAAGGGCCAAGGACCTGGGGATCGTCAACATCGCCAGTGCCGGTCCGCAGGTGATCGCCCCGGCCCTGGCCGGACCGATCGTGGTCCACCTGGGCGGATATCCGGTGCTGTACACCATGTGCGGTCTGCTCACCCTCCTCGGTGCCGCGCTGGTGTGGCGGATCCGGGGCGTCCCCTGAGACCGATCCGCTGGGACCGCACACACCCTCACGAAAGGCAGGTAGTGCTCATGTCGTCACCGTTCCTGTGGGGAGTGGCCTCCGCCGCCTTCCAGGTGGAGGGCTCCCTCGACGAGGACGGACGCGCCCCCTCGGTATGGGACGTCTTCTCCTCACGTCCGGGTACCGTCCGCGGCGGCCACAGCCCGGCCGTGGCCTGCGACCACTACCGCCGCTGGGAGCAGGACGTGGAACTGCTGGAGCGGCTGGGGGTGAACTCCTAGCGGGTCGCGATCGCCTGGCCTCGGGTGCTGCCCGGTGGACGCGGCGTCGTGAACAAGGCGGGCCTGGACTTCTACGACCGGTTGGTGGACGCCCTGCTGGACCGCGAGATCACGCCCCTGCCGACCCTGTTCCACTGGGATCTGCCGCAGGCCTTGGAGGAACGGGGCGGCTGGAGCAGCCGGGCCACGGCATACGCGTTCGCCGAGTACACGGCCACGGTGGCCGATCGTCTGGGTGACCGGGTGAGCCGATGGATCACCCTCAACGAGCCGCTGGTGCACACCACCTACGGCCACGCCCTCGGCGTCCACGCACCCGGGCGGACGTTGGAGGTGGAGGGGGTCCTGGAGGTGGCCCACCACATGCTGTTCGCCCACGGTCTGGCCGCAGCGGAACTGCGCGCACGCGACCTGGAGGTGCTGCTCACCAACAACTACTCCCCCGTCGACCCCCTCGGTGAGGCCGACACCGAGGCCGCGGTGGCCTACGACGCCCTGCACAACCGTCTGTTCACCGATCCCGTGCTGACCGGCGCCTACCCGGACATGTCCGCGTTCGGCGTCGACCGGATGCCCGGTGTGCGGGAGGGCGACCGGGAACTGATCGCGGGCAGCGTCGACGGGATCGGGGTGAACTACTACAACCCGACCCTGGTCACCGCGCCGCAGGAGGGTTCCGGACTGCCCTTCGACTTCGCCGAGATCACGGGTGTGCCGACGACGGCGTTCGGATGGCCCGTCGTACCCGAGGGGCTGGGTCGGATGATCGACCTCCTGCGTGAACGCCACGGCGATGCCCTGCCTCCGCTGTACGTCACCGAGAACGGCTGCTCCTACCCCGATCGGGTCCGTCCCGACGGCCGGGTCCGCGATCCCGAACGCATCGCCTATCTCAAGGGACACGTCGCCGCGGTGGAGGCGGCCAGGCGCCGGGGCGCGGACGTGCGCGGGTACTTCGTGTGGACACTCACCGACAACTTCGAGTGGGCCGAGGGATACCACCAGCGTTTCGGCCTGGTGCACGTGGACCACGACACCCAGGCACGTACCCCGAAGGACTCCTTCCTCTGGTACCGGGACCTCCTCTCCGCCCGGATCCGCCCGGGCCACGTGTGAGAGGGGTCGTTCCCGCCGACGCCCCGGTGGAGGCGGGGCAGTCCCCGACCGCGTCCAGGGTGCCGCCGCCGTGGCGTTGGGACTCCTCCCCACCGCGCCGTCGCTCCGGTTCCCACCACCACCAGTGGGACCTCGGCACCCAGCCGGGCACATCCTCTCCCTCGACCGCGCTGTCGGCCACCGCGGCGAGGGCCTCGTCGATACGCGGGACGGACTCCAGGTCGACCGGACGCAGGAAGTCCCGCCAGGGCACGAACTCCTCACCGAGGATCTCCAGCATGGACCTGCGCCAGCAGGCGGGTCGGTAGGCCTCATGACGGCCGTTCTCGGCCGCGGTCTGGGTGCGCACCACGTACAGACTGAGCCGGTCGGGGTTGTTGCCGCTCACCAGGAGCTCGGCCAGGGTGGCGCTGAAGGCCCGCCCCGCGGGAGAGCGCCGCTCGGCGGGCGAGGTCCGACGGTACAGGTCGAAGAGCGCGGCGAAGGCGTCGTCCATGAGCGCGTCACGGTCCCTGCGACGTGAGGCGCTCTCCGCGAAGGCGTCCAACGCCCGTTCGGCCAGGCTCGGAAGGTCCCTGCCCGCGTCCGCACCCACCGTCACACCGCCTTGTCCGCTCCGGTTCCCCTGACGGCCGTCCTTCGGCCCGTGGTCGGCCGGTTCCGATGATAATCGCCCTGTCCGCGTACGAACAGCCGGTGCCACCGCTCCTCGTCCACGGCCGTGCGCCCTGAGCACGCGGAGGGGTCTCGCGAGACCCACCGCACATGGTGATGACTCTCACACCCGGGAGCGCAGGTGCGAGCTCACCCCCACGATGAGCGGGATCTGTCACGATATGGCCGGCAGTGGCCACGGAGCGTACGTTGTTCTCTCGAGGTTCGGGGATACACCGGCGGTAACTTTGGCGTCATGACCAACGACACGACCCCCTCCGAGAAGACGGGCAGCGCGACCTCGGACCCGCAAGGCGCGGACGAGCGTGCGCAGACCGAGGCCGGCGGTGCCTTCCTCTCCGGCACCCCCCTTCCCTCCACTGGAGGGCTGTTCTCCGCCGAGACCTTCGGTATCACCGGCCTGATGCTGTTCGCGGTCACCGCGCTGAACACCCGTCTGCTGCAGCTCTTCGGCCTGTTCGCCGTGGGGCGCGGCTCCCAGGGCGGCCTCGTGGAGAACGCGAGCGCCTTCTCCGCCGAGGTCATGGTCGCGGGCGGACTGAGCGCCCTCTCCGTGCTCGCCGGAGCGCTGTCGCTGTTCCTGGGCGGCCCCACCACCCGTGCCTGGAGCCGGTGGATCGCCGCCGCGACCGTGATCGTGGGCACTCTCCTGCTCCTGGCCTCGGTGCTGACCTACGTGAGCCTGCCGGGCAAGGCCTGAGCAGGCGTTTCCTCCTGCGCTTCACCCGACGCGGCGGGTACGTTGGCCGCGTGAGCACATCACCGGAAGATAACGAACCCACCGGACGTGAGCCGGACACGGGCGACGTCCCGGGTACCGGGGCCACTCCCATGGCCGAAGCGGGCGGGGCGGAGCGGCCGCACCCCGGGGAGGCCGAGCACGCGGAGCCGGGACCCGGTGGAGTCTTCTCCGCGGAGACCTTCGCACTGACCTCGCTGATCCTGCTCGCCGTGCCCATCGTCTCGGGACAGATCCTGCAACTGCTGACCGCGGTGCTCCTCATCCGGGACCAGACGGTGGCCGTCGAACAGGTGTCGCAGATGTCCATCCAGGCGGCCGTCAGCGGTGCGCCCGCCCTTCTGGCGGCCCTGGCCGCAGCCCTCTCACTGGCTCTGTCCCGCCGTGGAACCCGGTACTGGGCACGCTGGGTGGCGTTGGCTTCGCTGATCATGAGCCTGCTGCTGGTGATCGCGGCGCTCATGACGTTCGTCCTCCTGCCGGCCGGTACCGACCTCCCACCGCCCGCGTTCCCGAGCTGATCCCGTGGGCCGCCCCGCCCGAGCCGATCCTCAGGCGATCCGGTCGATCACCAGGGGCCGGGCCCGGTACCGGGAGTCGGCCTCGATGTCGAAGGCGCCCTCCAGGGCCTGAGCCGCGCGGTCGAAGCGTCCGGCCTCGTCGGCGTGCAGGGTGAACAGCGGTTCTCCCGCCTTGACGGGCTCACCCGGCTTGGCGTGCAAGGTCACGCCGGCGCCGAAGGACACCGCGTCCTCCTTCCTGGCCCGTCCCGCGCCCAGGCGCCAGGCGGCCAGTCCCACCTGGTAGGCGTCCAGACGGGTGAGCGTGCCCGAGGCCGGGGAGAGGACCACCCTGCGTTCGGCGGCCACGGGCAGGGGCGCCTCGGGGTCACCGCCCTGAGCCCGGATCATCTCCTTCCACGAGGCCAGCGCGCTGCCGTCCCACAGCGCCTTGGCCGGATCCTTGATCCCCCCTTCTCCGGGGGTGAGACCTGCGGCGACCAGCATCTCCCGAGCCAGTGCCACGGTCAGTTCCACCACGTCCGCGGGCCCGCCTCCGGAAAGCACCTCCACCGCCTCGGCCACCTCCAACGCGTTGCCGACCTGGCGTCCCAACGGGGTGGCCATGTCGGTGAGCAGCGCGACCGTGCGCACCCCGTGGTCGTTGCCGATGTCGACCATCGTGCGGGCGAGTTCACGGGCCGAGGCGACGTCCTTCATGAACGCGCCCGAACCGACCTTGACGTCCAGGACCAGTGCGCCGGTGCCCTCGGCGAGCTTCTTGCTCATGATGGAGGCGGCGATCAAGGGGATCGACTCGACGGTCCCCGTCACGTCGCGCAGCGCGTACAGCTTGCGGTCGGCCGGTGCCAGCCCGCTCCCCGCCGCGCAGATCACCCCACCGGTGGAGTCCAGCACCCGGCGCATCTCGTCGGTGGACAGTGAGGCGCGCCATCCGGGGATCGACTCCAGCTTGTCCAGTGTGCCGCCGGTGTGCCCCAGCCCCCGCCCCGACAACTGGGGCACCGCCGCGCCGCACGCCGCGACGACCGGGGTGAGCGGCAGGGTGATCTTGTCACCCACCCCGCCCGTGGAGTGTTTGTCGGTGGTGGGTCGGTCCAGGTCACCGAAGTCCAGTCGTTCCCCCGAGGCCAGCATCGCCTCGGTCCACCGGCCCACCTCGGCCCGGTTCATCCCCCGCAGGAAGATCGCCATGGCCAGCGCCGACATCTGCTCCTCGGCCACCTCGCCTCGGGTGTAGGCGTCGATCACCCAGTCGATCTGGTCGGGGGTCAACTCCTGTCCGTCACGCTTGGCTCGGATGACCTCGATGACGTCCATGTCATGTCCTTCTTGGTCGGGGAACGGAACTCCCCGGCCGTCGCCGATCGGGCGGTGGCCGGGGAGACCGGGGGTCGTTCGGGATCCGGAGATCCCGAGTCCGGGGCGCCGCCGTCCGTCGGTCGCGGTGCAGGAGGCGGGCCCCATAGAGAACTGACTATGTGAGGTTGTGCGGACCGAAGGCCTGTGGCAGGACCTGGTCCAGGGTCCAGATCCCCTCGGGGGTGTCCACCAGCATGTGCGGACCACCGTGTTCGAACAGCAGTTGACGGCAGCGTCCGCACGGCATGAGGGCCTGTCCCTGACCGTCCACGCAGCTGAACGCCCTCAGCCTGCCTCCACCGGAGGCGTGCAGGGCGCTGACCAGTCCGCACTCGGCGCACAGACCCACCCCGTAGGAGGCGTTCTCCACGTTGCAGCCGCTGACCACCCGACCGTCGTCGACCAGTGCCGCGGCTCCCACCGGATAGCCGGAGTAGGGCGCGTAGGCACGGGCCATGGCCTCGCGGGCCTCGGCCCGCAACGCCGTCCAGTCCACGTCCTCGGGGTCCAGGGGGATGTCGGTCATGACCTGCTCGCCCTCCACTGCTTGCCGACGCCGGCCGGCGGACGCAGGCGTTGCGAGGCCAGCGAGAGCACCAGCAGGGTGGTGATGTGCGGACTGTAGGTGGCGAGCTCACGGGGTAGCGAGTCGGTGGAGAAGTACCACACCAGCAGCAGGACCGCGGTGATCGCACCGGCCACGGCCAGGCCCTTGCGGTCCTTGCGCACCTGCCACAGCGCCACGGCCAACAGCGCCACGGCCAGGAGCAACAGCAGGGCGTGGATGGCCTCGCCTCCGCCTCGCACCTGCAGGGCGTCGGTGTAGCCGAACAGGCCCGCGCCCATGGCCAGTCCACCCGGCCGCCAGTTGCCGAAGATCATCGCGGCCAAACCGATGTAGCCGCGGCCTCCGGTCTGCCCCTCCTGGTAGATGTGCGAGGCCACGGTGGCCAGGAAGACGCCGCCCATCCCGGCCAGGCCGCCGGAGACGATGACCGCGACGTACTTAAGGCTGTACACCGGCACTCCGAGGGACTCGGAGGCGTCGGGGTTCTCACCGACCGAACGCAACCGCAGACCGAAGGAGGTCCGCCACAGCACCAGGTAGGTCAGCGGGATCATCATGATGGCGATGAAGGTGAGCGCCGACATGCGCATGGCCAGGCCGACGATGAGCGAGGCCACGTCACTGAGCAGGAAGATCCCGCTGTCCATGACCGGAGCGAGCAGGTCGGCGACGAAGGGCAGACCCACGTCGGGGAACGAGGGGGCCTTCGGCGACTGGGCCGCACCCGCGCCGGGGATGTCGGAGTAGACCAGGATCGACAGGTAGCGCATCGCACCGAGCATGAGGATGTTGATCGCCACGCCGGAGACGATGTGGTCCACCGCGAAGGTCACCGTGGCCACCGCGTGGATCAGCCCGCCCGCCATACCGGCGAGCACGCCCGCCAGCAGACCCAGCCACGGGTTGTCCGTGGACCAGGCGAAGTAGGCACCGAACCAGGTGCCCAGGATCATCATGCCTTCCAGGCCGATGTTGATGATGCCCGCCCGTTCGGCCCACAGTCCGCCCATGGCGGCCAGACCGATGGGCACCGCGAAGATCAGGGTGGTACGGATCGTGCCCGCGTCGGTGAGCATGTCGTGCCCGGTGATGGCCCGTAGACCCGCCAGGGACACCAGTACCGCCCCGAACAGGGTGAGGAAGCGCCAGCGCGCCCATCCCCTGGGCCGCAGCGGCGGCTTCGCCACCGGCTGCATCACGTTGATCTCCTGGCTCACTGCGCCTCCCCTCCGCGCTTGCCGTCGGACTCGGGGGCGGTGTCGTCCCCGCCTTCGGCGGTGGTGCCCTCGGGGGCCGAGGGGACGGTCTGTGGGTCCTTCCCGGCGGTGGTGCCGAGCTGCTTGCCGATCTGCTGCTGTTGGTAACGGCGACCCCAGCGGTGCACGACCTCGTAGACCACCACGACGGTGAGCACGATGGTCGCCTGCGAGATGACCGCGATCTCCTGCGGGATGCCGTCGAAGGGCAGGATGCCCGACGCCTGGCTCAGGAAGGCCCAGAACAGGGAGGCGAAGACGATGCCCACCGGGTGGTTACGACCCAGCAGGGCGATGGCGATGCCGATGAAGCCGATTCCGGTCGGGAAGTCCAGCGCGTAGTAGTGGGAGCTGCCCAACAGCTGCGGCAGCCCCACCAGGCCGGCGACCATGCCCGAGAAGAGCATGGACAGGAACACCATCTTCTTGACGTTCACACCGCTGGCCTCGGCCGCCGTCTGCGACTGGCCGGTGGCCCGCAGCTCGAAGCCGAAGCGGGTGCGGTTGAGCATCACCCAGTAGCCGATGCCCACGGCCACGGCCAGGAACACGAAACCGAAGATCTTCTGGTCGGAACCGAGGAAGGTCGCCGGGATCCCCGGCACCCACGACGACTCGGGCATCGGCGGGGTGCCGATGTTGTTGGTACTGATCTCCACCGCCAGCCGGTCGGTGCTCAGCAGGTAGGCGGTGATGCCGGTGGCGATCGAGTTGAGCATGATCGTGGAGATCACCTCGGACACGCCCCGGGCCACCTTGAGGTATCCGGCGATACCGGCCCACATTCCGCCCACGGCCACGGCGGTGACGACGATGACGATCTGGCTGAGCACGGGGGGCAGCATGATGTAGCCGCCCACGGCCGCGGCCAGCAGTGCGGCGAGCCGGTACTGTCCGTCCACACCGATGTTGAACAGCTTCATCTTGAAGCCGATCGCCACGGCGACGGCGGCCAGGTAGTACGTGGTGCCGTCGTTGACGATCCGTACCAGACTGTCGGGCCTGCTGCCGTACTCCAGCATGCGCTCGAACGTGGCCAGCGGGGGGATGCCGCTGAAGTGCAACACGGCGGCGGTGACCACGACGGCCAGGATTCCGGCGGCCAGCACCGCGGCGAAGGACAGCGCGAGCATCGCCGAGAGCCGGTGGAAGAGCACGAACGCCAGGACCGAGCCGAGCAGGGCACCCAGCGCGGCGGCGACCGGCTCCACCAAGGACAGGTCCAGGAACCAGGCGGTCAGCAGACCCGCGAGCACCGACAGCACCAGTGCGGTCGGTACCACCAGGGTCTCGTGCAGGACCGTGCCCTCCTCACGGGTTCCGCCCGCACCGGCACGGCGCTCGTCGGATACCAGGGGCCCGCTCCAGACCACCAGGGCGAAGGCCACCGCCACGCCGATGACCAGCGCCACCCACCACAGCAGCGCCATGTCCAGGACGACGGTCAGCGCGGTGCCGAGGACGGCAGCGACGGCCAGTGCCCCGGGTGCGGGCACGGTCATGTTCGGACGGGGAAGCCTACTCATGCGCTCCGCCCTCACCTTCGGTACTCGCGTCGTCCCCGCCCAGTCCGGCTCCGGTCATGGCCGAGCCCAACTGTTCGGGGGTGACGGTGGTCGGATCCGCCTGGGCGACCAGACGACCGCGCAGGATCACGTGCAGGGTGTCGGACATACCGATCAGCTCGTCCAGGTCGGCGGAGATCAGGAGTACCGCCAGACCCGCGGCGCGGGCTTCGCGCAACTGTTCCCAGATGGCGGCCTGGGCGCCCACGTCCACACCGCGTGTGGGATGTGCGGCCACCAGGAAACGCGGGGAACCGCTCATCTCCCGACCGATGATGAACTTCTGCTGGTTGCCACCGGACAGGGCGTCGGCGATCACGTCGATGTCGGGGGTGCGCACGTCGTACTCGGCCACGATGCGCTCGGAGTCGGCGCGGGCCCCGGCCCTGTCGATCCACGGGCCGCGCACACTGGGCTCCTTGGTCTGGTGACCCAGGATGCGGTTCTCCCACAGAGGGGATTCCAGGAGCACGCCGTGGCGGTGACGGTCCTCGGGGATGTAGCCCACGCCCGCCTCACGGATGCGCAGGGTGGACCAGTCGCTGATGTCCTGACCCTCCAGGGTGAGGCGTCCGGAGACCAGCGGACGCATGCCCATGATGGCCTCGATCAGCTCGGACTGGCCGTTGCCCTCCACGCCGGCGATACCGACGATCTCGCCCCGGCGGATGTCCAGGCCGATCCCGTCCACGACGGCCCGGCCCTCGGAGGAGTGCACGGTGACCCCTTCGAGGGAGAGGACGACGTGGTCGGTGACGGTGGACTCGCGCAGCTCGGGCACGGGAAGCTCACCGCCCACCATCAGGGTGGCCAGCTCCCGAGCGGTGGTGGTGCCCGGGTCCGCGGTGGCCACGGTGGTACCGCGGCGGATGACGGTGATCTCGTCGGCGACGGAGAGCACCTCGTCCAGCTTGTGGGAGATGAAGATGACGGTCAGACCCTCGCGCTTGAGCTCGCGCAGGTTGTCGAAGAGCTCGTCGACCTCCTGCGGGACCAGAACGGCGGTGGGCTCGTCGAGGATGATGGTCTGCGCGCCGCGGTAGAGCACCTTGAGGATCTCCACGCGCTGGCGCTCGCCCACGCCCAGGTCCTCCATCAGCCGGTCGGGGTCGACCCCCAGGCCGTACTGGTCGGACAGCTCCCGGATCTTGGTCCGGGCGCGGCTTCCGATGCCGAAGCGGCGCTCCGCCCCCAGGACGACGTTCTCCAGGACGGTGAAGTTGTCGGCGAGCATGAAGTGCTGGTGCACCATGCCGATGCCGTGTCGGATGGCGTCGGAGGGCGAACCGAAGCGCACCTCTTGACCCTTGACGTGGATCTGTCCCTCATCCGGCTTGTGCATGCCGTACAAGGTCTTCATGAGCGTGGACTTGCCCGCACCGTTCTCGCCGACGATGGCGTGCACGGTACCGGGAGCCACGGTGATGTCGATGTCGTGGTTGGCCACGACCCCGGGAAAGCGCTTGGTGATCCCGCGCAGCTCGACGGCGGGAGGCTCTGGTGCCCCACCGCCCGATGGCGTGCTGCTCATCTGTCTCCTTGTGAACTTGCGGCGCGGTACGGGCCGATGGGGCCGGGTCACGGCCACCGCGGAACGCCCCCGCCGCCTGAGGGCAGCCGAGGCGGCACCGGGCCGGGATTCACCGGCCCGGTGCCGCCCGTGGGCGCGACCGCCGCGGATCGCCTCCGTGGCGGTCACGCCGTGACGAGGTCACGGCTCGGACGGGACCTCGATCTCGCCGTCGATGATCTGCTGCTTGATCTCGTCCAGCTGCTCCTGGATCGGGCCGATGGCCTCCGCGTTGGACAGCGTGTAGTCCACACCGCCGTCGGCCAGCTCGAAGCGCTGGATGCCACCCTCGACATCACCCTCGGTGGCGGCCTGGATCAGCTCGAACACGGCCACGTCCACCTGCTTGATGGCGGAGGTGAGCACGTAGGGCTTCTGCTCCTCGTCGGCGTTCTCGTACTGGTCGCTGTCGACGCCGATGAAGGTGAAGTCGTTGGCCACGGCCGACTCCAGCACACCGTTGCCCGAGGCTCCGGCGGCGTGGTAGATCACGTCCGCACCGCGGTCGTACTGGGCCTGGGCGAGCTCGCGGCCCTTGGCCGGGTCGCTGAAGCCGCTGAAGTCCGGCGGCTGGCTGAGGTAGTCGACCTCGACGTTGATGTTCTCGTCGACGTGCGCGACACCGGCGACGTATCCGGCCTCGAACTTGTTGATCAGCGGGGTCTCGACACCGCCGATGAAGCCGACGTGGTCCTCCTCGGTGGTCAGCGCCGCGGCGGCACCGGCCAGGAAGGAGGCCTGCTCCTCGGCGAAGACCAGGCTCGTGACGTTGTCGATCTCGGGGATCTCGGAGTCCACGATGGCGAAGTCGACGTCGGGGTACTCGGGAGCGACCGCCTGGATGGCGCCGTCGTAGGCGAACCCGACGGCGATGACGACGTCGTAGCCCTCCTCGGCCATCGTGGCCAGGCGCTCCTCCTTGGCGGAGTCGGGCTCCCCGTCGGTGGGCTCGAAGTCGGTGGTCTCGACGCCGAGTTCCTCCGCGGCCCGCTCCAGACCACGGTAGGCCGAGTCGTTGAAGGAACGGTCACCACGACCGCCGACGTCGTAGGCCAGGCCGACCTTCACCTCGGAGGCGGACTCTTCACCGCCGCCCCCGTCGCTCCCCTCATCCGCGCTGTCACACGCGGTGAGGGCGAGCGCACCGGCCGCCGCGACCGCGGCGAACCTGACTGCGTTGCTGCGCTTCACTTCTCACTCCTCTTACGCCCTCTCAGCGGTCAGCATTCGCGTGTGACCGAACTGAGTTCTGCAGCCGGACGATATCCGCTGGTGGAAACTACTCCTAACCAACGGGCAGAGTTGTTATGAAGGCGAGAGCGTAGCGACATGGGCTCTTACTCGGGAGTCGCCCAGCCCACACCGAATGTGGTCGAGAGGGTTTGCTCATTGTGCTCTGCGTCTCCCCGCTCTCCCTTCTCACGCGGCACTACCACGTTCAACACATAAGACTTCACCCACAGTGACGAATGCACGTGGACGCACCCTGGTCTAGACCGGCTTGACCACTCTGAATCCGACGGGTGCGCCCGGGACCCGCCTCAGTCGGTGAGGAAGTCGAGCACG
>CALGOD010000895.1 GCA_937957845.1 uncultured Nocardiopsis sp. | reverse complement strand
GATGTGGGGACCGTGTGGAGGAAACTTCTCGTAGAAGTGGTGGTCGAGCGTCAACCCGATCAGCTCGGGGACCGCCTCGATGGGTCTGCCCGCGCCCCGACGCAGTTTGGCCAGGGTGGACACCGCCTCGGAGAGATCCTTCAGGTAGCCGTCCTGGAGCTGACGGATCCGCACGTCGACCCACTGCCCGATGTCCTTGAGCTCGGGCACGAACCTGGTGGGCGTGGTCGTGGTCACTGCTCTTCCTCCGAAGGCTGGGAGACTTTGGTCAGGGGCAGCGTCGCGCGCAGAGCGGCACGGAACCTCAGGTCGGCACGGGAGGCAGTGAGCCAGACCGAGCCCTTCTTGGTGGAGACGACCCGACCGGTCCAGGCCGCCTCGCCGGCCGTGCCCATGAGTTCGTCACCGAGCCGGGACACGACCTCGTAGGCGGTGAGCTGCCACCGACGGCGCTGTTCCGTCGGGTAGAGGGGGCTCTCGGAGGGGCACAGGTCGCGCAACCACTTACGGAAGGGTTCGTCCAGTTCCGCGAACCCTCGATCACGGGCCTTCGCACGTGGACCTTCTCCCTCGGCCCCTGAGGCTTCGGCGAGGGCCGTGGCCAGGTCACCCAGGACGGTGACGGCCTCCTCCGCGTCGGTGACGGCGTCGATCGCGGTACGGGTCAAGATGTTGTCGAGGTCATGGAGCAGCACCACGGGCATCGCCACGGCGTCGTCCACGATCTCGTCGATGACGGACTGCTGGGTGCCGTAGATCGCGCCGACGAGTCGCGCCCGGACCAGGAAGTCCTTGTCCAGGACATGGTGGACGTGGGTCAGCTGGAAGAGCCAGTCCAGGACACGCGGGCGCACGAGCTTCGCAGCCTCGTGGCGCTGCTCCCCGTAGCGGTCGTAACCGGCGACCAGCGCACCCAGTCCCCGCCAGGCGCTGCGGGAGGGGTCGTGCTCCCGGGGGAGATACACCTCGCTCTCACGCAGCTTCTTCTCCTGGGCGGGGCTGCGCCGCCACGCGGTCATGGGCTCGTGACGGTGCTTGTTGCGCGCGGTGAGCGGGTCGCCGTAGGCGAGCAGGACACCGTGGACCTGCTCACCGTCGTGGTGCAGGCGTATCCGCCGGCTCTGCCAGGTGTAGAGATCACGCAGGCCGTACGGTCGGACGGCGGCCTCCACACCCGTCAGCGGTTCGGCGGTGCCCTGCGGATGGCGCCAGGCGGGCGCGTCCCTGTCCGCGTCGATGCGCAGGTTGCCGACGTCGAAGGAGATCAGATTGAGCAGCAGGGTCTGTTGGAGGTCGTCGCCCTCCACGTACACCCCGCCGAGGTTTCCGGCCCAACCCACACCTTGCGGATAGACCTTGCCCCCTTTGAGCCGGGGGTCGCCGACCGCACCCGACTTGATTCCGGAGGTGTCGTAGGCGTGGGCGTGGACCACCCAGCGGGCGGCCTCGGCGAAGGCCATCCGCTCGGCACCGTGTGCGCGCATGCTGAAGAAGCGACTGCCGTTGGGCACGTCCGCCACGATCGGGTCGAGGGAGGAATGGCCGCCTTTTCCGGTGCGCAGGTCCGCCACCTGGAAGAAGGGGGTGATGGGGTGCAGCAGGTCGAAACGGTCCCGGTGTTCGGTCAGGTAGTGGCGAACACGGTCGGCGGGGATGCCGTCCTCCCAGAGTTCCTCCCAGTCCTCGACCTCGCGGGGGCCGTCGACAACGTCGTGCAGGATCGCCAGGAGCAGGCGCAGCAGCGCGAAGTCCTGGGTGGGCACGTCGCCGACGAGACGCCGGATGTCGGCGGCTTGGGCGAAGACCTCGGTCAGGGAGAGCTCCGTCTCCTGCCCGTCGAGGCGTTGGACGGGGATCCAGGGGCGAGCCGTCAGGTCGAAGGAGGCGGGCAGGGAAGCGTCGGGGTCACTCGGCACGGTGAACCTCCAGTCCGTCGGATTCGGTGTAGTGGAGCGTGTGACCGGCGAGTTCGGCACGGTCGTCCTCGTCGAGGAAGAACACGAGTTCACCGGCGACCCAGTGGGCCTCCTTGGTCTGCCAGGCCTCCACGATGTCGGCTTCGAGTTCGGCGATGACCTGGTCGATCACCTGCGCGGAGACGGTCAGCTGGTAGGGCAGGCGCAGACCGGAGGCGGCCAGGGCGCGAGCGGCCCGCGGCGACGGCACGGCGTGGGTGGGCAGGGGCAGACCTCCGCGCCCCTCGGACAGCCAGGGGACGGTGGTGACCGTGCCGTCGGAATGTCGCCGTGCGACCAGGACCTCCAGGCTCTCCCCGGTGTCACGGACCTGGGCCTTGCCGCCGGGGGTGTCGTCAGCCTCACCGACTCCGGCGTCGACCCAGCCGATGAGGGCTCTACCGTCCCGGCCCGCCGGGTTGAGCAGGAAGGTCCGGGCCTTCTCGCCCTTGTGCGCGTACTCGCTCTCGTGCTTCTCCCTTGCTTCGGCCATGTGTTCGTGCCAATCGGGCGGCGCCGCCACGGTGCCGCCGTAGGCCTCCTGGACCAGGGGGCTGATGTCGTCGGGGAGTCGGACGGTCCGGCGGGGGTCGTCGTCGGCCTCCAACCGTGAGCGCAGTACGGCGAGCGAACAGAGGAGTGTGTGCTCGCCGTAGATCGTGCGTGATCCCCGCACGGCCCGGGGCGGCGTCTGGTCCCAGTCGACGCCGGTGATCAGGCAGCGGGCCCGGCGCAGACGTTCGGGGCGCTCACTCTGGTGCTCGCCGCGCGGGTGTCGGTGCAGGCGGCCCATGCGCTGGAGTACGAGGTCGACCGGGGCGAGGTCGGTGACCAGCAGGTCGAAGTCCACATCCAAGGACTGCTCGACGACCTGGCTGGCGACCACGATGTGCCGGGTGGGCCGTTCACCGCCGAGTTCTGCGACCTTGGCCGGTGGACCGTACTCGCGTAGGAGCCGCTCGTCCCTGGCCGCGCGGTCCAGGTCAAGGAAACGCGAGTGGGCGACGGTCACCATGTCGTCTCCGAAGCGGTCACGCAGGTGGGCGGCGGCCTCGTGGACGCGGGCGACGGTGTTGCGCACGACCAGGGCGCAACCGCCCTCCTCCAGTGCGGCTTCGAGGTGGTCGGCCAGCGCGTCGAGGTCGTCGTCCAAGGGCTCCATGGTGACGTCGGTCGACCGGCCGGAGGCGGCGGGAGCGAGGACGCGGGGGGCGGATCCGCGTTCTGCGACGGTGATCAGCGGGTAAGCGCGGGCCTCCTCCACCGCCTGTCCCGTGTCCGCGGTACCGGTGTAGGCCTCGACCATCTCGCGTCTGCGACGGGCGGGCAGGGTCGCGGACAGGACGATGACCGGAACGCCGTACTCCCCCAACCAGGCCAGGGCCCGGTCGAGATAGGTGTTCATGTAGGTG
>CALGOD010000894.1 GCA_937957845.1 uncultured Nocardiopsis sp. | reverse complement strand
CGACCATCGCCGCGTACGTGGGGGTGGGCGGCCTGGGCCGCTACATCGTCGACGGCCAGGCCCGCCAGGACCTGACCATGATGCTGGCCGGATCGCTGCTGGTGGTGCTGCTCGCGGTCCTGACCACGTTGCTGTTCGCCGGGTTGCGACGCCTCCTGGTCGCACCCGGGTTGCGCGCCGAGGCCGCGGCGGTCCGCTGAGGCGGGACGGCCCCATTCGTCCACGAAGGTATCCCCAAGAGAAGGTTCTCGACCATGCACATCAGACCGGCCCTCGTCGGGCTCCCCCTGGCGGCCCTGATCCTGACCGCGTGCGGCGGCAGCGACCCCTACGACGAGGGGGGCGAGGACACCGCCCCGGGTTCCGTCGTCATCGGTTCCGCGGACTTCCCCGAGTCCACGCTGCTGGCCGAGATCTACGGTCGGGCGATGGAGGCCGAGGGGGTGGACGTCACCTACCAGCTCAACATCGGCAGCCGCGAGGTCTACTACTCCCAGATCGAGGCGGGGAACCTGTCGGTCTTCCCCGAGTACAACGGTGCGATCCTGGCCTATCTGGACGCCGAGGCGCCCACCGGGAGCAGTGAGGAGACCAACGAGCGCGTCGTCGAGGCGCTGCCCGAGGGACTGGAGATCCTGGACTCCTCCAGCGCCGAGAACAAGGACTCGGTCACGGTCACGAGGGAGACCGCCGACGAGCACGACCTCGACAGCCTGGAGGACCTGGCCGCCGTCGCCGGTGAACTGACCCTGGGAGGTCCTCCGGAGTTCGAGACCCGGCAGCAGGGAGTGGTGGGCCTGGAAGAGGTCTACGGCGTGGAGTTCGGCGAGTTCCGTTCCCTGGAGGTGGCGCTGTTGACCCAGGCGCTCCTGGCCGACGACATCCAGGCCGCGAACCTGTTCACCACCGACCCGCAGATCGCGGTGGAGGACTTCGTGGTCCTGGAGGACCCGGAGAACCTCTTCGGCGCACAGAACATCACCCCGCTGATCAACGCCGAGCAGGTGGACGACACGGCCCGTGCCGCGCTGAACGCGGTCTCGGCCGCGCTCACCACCGAGGCGCTGACCGAGCTCAACGAGCGCGTGGTCGTCCAGAACGAGAACGCGGCCGACGTCGCCCGGGAATGGCTGGAGCAGGAGGGCCTGGCCTGACTCGGAAGGGCCCTGTCCCGGATTGAACCGCTCCCTGGAAGTGGGACTGGAAATCCAGTCCCATCGACCAGGGAGCAGTCCCATGAGAGCGAACAGCTCGCTCACCCCGGACCAGCGCTACAAGGCGATAGCGTTGTTCGCACAAGGCAGAGCCGGCAGCGCGGTGGCCACCTCACTGGGGGTCTCGCGGTGGGGAAGGCCTCACTCCGACGAGTGGTAGCGGCCCGACCGGCGGACCAGGGCCCCGCCCGTGCCCCTGACCTCGGGCAGGCCCACCACGTCGGCGAAGAACACGATGTGGTCGCCCACCCGCACGCTCTGGCGCACGGAGCACTCCAACGCGGCCAGGCAGTCGTCCAGCACGATGGCCCGTGTCCGCTCGCCCCTGTGGTGGGCCTGGTCGGTGACCAGCAGGCGGGCGCTGGGGCGCCCCTCCGCGGCGAAACGTCCCGCCACCACCCGCTGACCGCCGCCCAGCACGTTCACGACGAAGGCCCCGGTCTCCTCGACGACCTCGGCCATGTAGCCGCTGGAGTCCAGACTCACCGACACCACCGGTGGGTCCGCCGACACCGAGCCGAACGCGGTCACGGTGGCCCCCACGTCGTCACGGCCGTCGGCGACGGTCACCACGGTCACACCGACCGGCAGCAGGGCCATCGCCTCCAGATACGGGCCGATCAACGGACCTCCCAGTTCCCGGGCATCATCAGCGGTCCCCCCAGGGGCAGGCCCATGGCCGCGGCCGCGTGCTGGAGGGGGCCCCAGGCGCCGAGCGCGGTCTGCGGCCCCGAAGCGCCCAGGTCCTCGCTCGACTCGTGCGGGCGGAGCCGGTCCAACGGGTGCGTGTGGGGGAAGGAACGCAGGGGCAGCGGTCCCGCTTCCGCCTTCTCCCTGGCCAGCCGCACGGCCGTCTCCAGTCCGCCCAACGCGTCCACCAACCCGCGTTCGTGCGCGTCCCTGCCGGTCCACACCCGGCCCCGGGCCACCTCGTCCACCTGTTCGCGGGTCATGGTCCGCGCGCGGGCGACCTTGTCGGTGAAGTCCTCGTAGACCTCGTCCAAAAGCGCGTTGACCCGTTCCCATTCGGACTCGGTGAACGGCCGCTCGGTATCGAACATGCCCGCGTGTTCGCCGGTGCTCACCGAATCGCTGGTCACCCCGTACCGTTCCAGCAGCGCGCCCAGGACCGGCTTTCCGGTGAGCACACCGATGGAACCGGTGAGCGTGCCCGGCTGCGCCACGATGGCGTCCGATCCCAGCGTCACGTAGTAGCCGCCCGATCCGGCGATGTCGCCCATCGCCGCGATCACGGGGGTGCCCGCCTGGCTGGTCAGCTCGCTCTCCCTGCGGATCGCGTCGGAGGCGGTGGGAGATCCGCCCCGGCTGTCCACCCGGAACACGACCGCCTTGACCTGGGGATCCCTGCGCGCGGCCCGGAAGGCCGCGGTCACGGTGTCCGAGCCCATGACGGTGCCACCGCCAAGGGGAGAGCGTCGGGTCCGGCCCAGGCTGATCGTCCCGGTCGCCGAGATCAGCGCGATGTACCCCGGGCCGCCCGCGATGCGGGGCCGCGGGGGCGGGGTGTGCCTGCGGTGGTAGCGGGTGACGAACTGTAGGTGCGGCTCCACGGACCGGCCTCCGCCCGCGCCGTCGCGTTCCTCGTTCCGCACCTGCTCGAACAGCTCCGAGTACACCTCGTCCCGGTAGGCCAACTGGTCGACCAGGCCCTCCGTGACCGACTCACCCGCCAGGAACGGGCCACGCGAGACCAACTCGCGCACCCTCTCCTCGGTCAATCCGCGTGCCTCGGCGATCGCCTCCACCATCTGGTCGCTCAGCGAGGTCACGATCCGATCGGAGGCCTCGCGCTGGGCGTCGGTGTACTCGGTCTCGGTGACGCTGTTCAGAGCGTTCTTGTACTCGTGTCGCTTCCCCACCTCGTAGGTGACGTCCAACCTGTCCAGGGCGCCCTTGACGAAGGTCGTGCGCATGATCAGGCCGGTCAGACCGAGCAACCCGGTGGGCGCCATCACCACGCGTGAGAACGCGCAGGCCAGGTAGTAGGGCAGGTTGCCCACGCCGCTCTCCCCGAAGGAGTCGGCCCAGGCCACGGCCGGTTTGCCCGTGGAGCGGAAATCGGCGATGGCGTGGCGCAGTTCCTGGACCTTGGCGAAACCCATCGCACGGGCGTCCACCCGGACCACCAGCGCCGCCACCCGTGGGTCGCGTGCTCCTCGGCGGATGCCTTCCAGAACGTCCAGGTAGTGCTGCTTGCGTCGGTTCATGATCTGGCTGACCGGGTCTCCCGGGGCCTCGTCGGCGACCCCTTCGGTCAGGTCCAGCTCCAGGACCAGCGGCCCATGGGAGCGCTGACGGACGAGGGACAAAGGTTGCGTGATCTTCGCGAGGTCCACCATGGGCCCAGATTAGTGGCCGTCGTGGCCGGGGCGTCGGACGCTTCCCCGGGTCGTCGGGAGGATGTTCCCGGTTCGTGCGGTGGGGCCCGTACCGTCCGATGGGTTCGGAACGTGGGGGGATCCACCGGTGCGCGAGGTGTGTCGCCAAGCGCTAAGGTCAACGGTGTTTCGAGCACATGGGACGCACGAGAGGGACAGGGCATGGCGGGCATCCACGGGCGGCGGCGGTGGGTACGCGGGCTGCGTGCCGCGACGGGAGCGGCCGCGGCACTCGTACTCCTGGGCGCCTGCTCCGGCGGGGACGCCGGGGCGGAGATCGAACTGGAACGCGGGGAGAGCGGCATTCTGCCCGCGGCGCAGCCCCCGGCTCCGGAGGAGTTCGGCACCGAGAGCATCGAGGGCGTGTCCATCGAGGTCCCCGACGACTGGGAGGTCCAGACCCAGGACGGCGTACTGTGCGTGAGCCCGCCCGGGCAGGCGGCCTGTGCCTACGGCTCGGTGCACCTGATCCCGCACGCGGCGGAGCGCAACCCCAAGGACTGGCCCTCCAAGGGCGACGCCTTCAACAAGGACGACGGCTGGGCCGACGACACCGGAAGCTGCCGCAGTCTCAACACCTCCGCCTCCGGGGGTATCGGTGTGGACGAGGCGGAGTTGACCGTCACCAACAGCTTCACCGAGCACGCCGACGGCCTCAAGTCGCACCACGCGGTGTGGAAGGTGACGTGCGTCAACGACGACACCTTCGAGGTGC
>CALGOD010000893.1 GCA_937957845.1 uncultured Nocardiopsis sp. | reverse complement strand
ATCGCCCAAGGCGCGTCAACGCGCTGGCGGCGGAGCAGGCCGAGAGCCTGGGCCGACTGCTCACGACACCGCCGATGGTGGCACCCGAGGAGGAGAGCCGCAACGCCTACCTGCGGCGGGTGAACGGACGCCTGTACGTCTGCCCGTGGCAGACGCGACTGCGCTCATGGCGGGCCTTCAGCGAGTTCACCGAGGCGACGCCGGTGGCGCTGAGCGAGGCGTTCGTCCCGGCCCCGGAGGCCGAGCGGGCGGAGGATCACTACAGGGAGTGGCTGGAATCGGGTGCCCAGGTGCGCCCTGGGATACTGTCGAGCAACTGGAGCATCCCGGTCCCCTGGTTCGTACCGTTCGGGGCCCAGGAACGGTGCCTCGTGATCTCGGAGGGCTCCACCAGGACGCTGCTGTACCTGACCCGGACCTCGCTGGGCATGCGGCGGTTGGAGCACACCCTGACGGTCCTGCGCGAGCACATCGGTCAGGGTGGTGTACCGGCCTCGGTCAGCAACCTCCAGGACTGGTTGTCCCTGACGGCCCACCCGGACTCGCTGCTGGAACTGGACTACGGAGGTCTGCCGTACCTGCTCAGCAACGAGCACCTCAACGAGGACCACTCGGTGGCCGAGGTGGCGGAGGCGGTGGAGTCCCTGGCGGCGGGAAACGCGGACCGGGTGGTGGAGTTGCGGGAGAGGCTCAGCCGACGTTGGAGGTCGGTACGCGCCCTGGAGCACGCCAACTGATGGTTACGCTATCGCCAGGTTTTCGTGGACACCCGAGTGCCTTCCGTCGTGTCCTGATGACCCGACCTCCTCCGCGCCACGCCGGTGACGAACCTGGTACACCAGGTTTCTCGGCTCTCCACGAAGAACTTTCCGCATGTGACAACGGTGCGAGCCCGGACGTCCCCCACGCACGACATCAAGAGGCGTGAAACTGGGCATAACGCCCGATAGGGATCGGCGTAGACTGTAGCAAGTCGATCACTCCACGAACGCAGAGCGAGCAGGAAACCCTTACCGCGTGGGCTTTCCGCGCGGCCGAGCCTCGACGATCGGGCCGGAGGAGTCCGCCTCCCCCAACCCGGTCCCATCTTCGCGCGCGGCGGCCGACCAGGACTCACGAGCCTCCCACCAGAGCGTGGGCATCGGTTTTCGGTCAGCCCCCCGTAGCACTTCGGGCGCTCCGGATCGAGAAAAACGAGGCCGGAGAACGAAGTTTTGACCGAATACGCCACATGACACTAAACGTGTCGCTAGAATCACTTAGCGTGACGCGGCCACGGGCGGCTTTCCGGCCTCCCACATGCAAAGTTGCTTGGAGTGGCCGTACAATCACCTCGGGTGATGCCAATATAGGCCTAGAGGGAATATTGGACATCCGGGCCAAGCGCCAGCATTAAGGATCGGCACACAGATCCAGGAGGAGAGGCCGTACACATGTCAACTCGCACGCCCGAGGCGGAGCCCCTGTTGACCCCCGCCGAGGTTGCCACCATGTTCCGCGTGGACCCCAAGACCGTGACGCGCTGGGCGAAGGCGGGCAAGCTGACCTCGATCCGCACCTTGGGCGGACACCGCCGCTACCGCGAGACCGAGGTCCGTGCCCTGCTGGCCGGCATCCCCAGCCAGCGTACGGAGTGAACTCCCCGTCCTGCGCCGGCTCCGGGGGGGACGGCCGGGCGAGCTCCGGCCGATGACAAGGCAAGGCCGACAAAGGCCGAAGGCGGATCCTCACAGAGAGGATCCGCCTTCAGCGTGTCCGGGAGGGGACGTCGTCCCCCCCGACGAGGGCTAGCCCCCGATCCGGTCGTCCATGGCGGTGGTCCTCCCCCGAGCCAGGAAGGTCGCGGCCGAGCCGCTGACGACCGCCACCACCGCGGCGGTGATCAGCGCGGCCAACGAACTTCCGGTGGTCGCCAGTCGCCCGTCCCGTCCGGCCACCTCCTCCTCGATTCCGCGGTCCCCGCCGCCCTTGTCCCCCGGCACGGGCGACGTGTTCGAGGTGTGGACGGAACCGACCGCCCACGCGTCGGCCAACTCCACCACCAGACCCTGATCCTCCTCGTCCTCGCCCACCTGGACCCACACCGTCATCCGGTTGCGGACCCCCCGGCCCTCCCAGTCGGGATCGTCGTCGTCGAAGACGGTCTCGTGGACCGCGAAGGTGACACTGACGGGCACCTCCAGGACCACGTCACCGTCCTGGTCGAACACCTCCAGGAGGTCCTCCACGACGACACCGTCACCGTCCGCCTCCAACGGCCCCAGCTCCACCCCGAACGCCGTCAGGTCACCGTGCGAGAACGACGTCTCGGTCACGCCCCCGTAGCCCGCGGTGGCCGTGCTGGTCACGTTCGCGAGGGTGAACTCCACGGCGTTGTCGTCGGCCGAGACCAGGTCCGCGACGGAGCCGTCGAGGACGAGCGCGTCCGCGTCCCCGCCTGAAAGGGAGATGTCGGCGTCCACACCGGGAAGGGAGACGTCGGCGTCCGCGCTCGGAAGAGCGGAGGGGGGAACGGTCTCCTCCTCCTCGGGATCCTCGAAGGGGGCGTCGGTGGGGGCGCTGCTCTCCCTGAGCTCCCCCTCATCACCCTCGTCGTCATCGCTCCCAGGGACTCCTCCACCGGCGTCGCCGTCCGAGGATTCTCCGTCTCCGCGCAGGGGCTCCCTGTCCCCCGGCACGGGTCCCCTCCCCGGAGGCTCGGTGTCCTCCCCCTCCGTCTCCGTGGGCTCCGCCTCCGGTGAGGGGGTGGGAGACAGGGAGGGAGCGGTGAGATCGGCCTCCGGCGGTACGTCGATCATCCCGTGCTCGGCGAGGGCGGCGACGTCCATCCGAAAGGACGCCCACCTCACGGTGGAGACCGACCGTGCGCCCATGCCGTCGACCACGCTGCGGCTCTCCCCGTCGATCCGCAGGTACTCCCCCATCGGACCGTGGACGTCCTCGGCCGTGGCGCTGCTCTCGGTCCGGCCACCGAAGCTGACGGCGGTCGAGTACCCGGTGACGACGTCCCCGTTGGTCACCCAGGACTGAGCGTTGCCCCAGACGATCTGGTCGGCGGTGGCGGGGAGCGCGGACATCGCACCCATCGCGCCGAGCGCGACGAACAGGGCACCGCCGGTGAGGAGACGGCGGGCGGTCAGCTTGGCGGGAGACACCACAACACTCCTGTTGTATCTGGGGGATACCCGACCCGGAGGAGGATCGGCCCGTGCCCGCCGCGGAGGGCGGACAGGGTGTGCGGGCCGGCCGGGGGTGGCCGGTCGCGGCGTGTGGGGCGGAGTGTGGTGGGACCCTTCCCACCCCGGAAGGGAGCTGGCGCACGGCGCGTGGAGGAGCCGTTACACGAGCCTAGTCCCTGTATCACAAATCGGAAACCGTCTGTAGCCCGGTGGCCCGTTGGACGTACGGGCACCGACGACCGGTCTAACGAAGGGCGGACGGCGGGAAGTTCCGTGGTGGTCGGAAAAGCGGAACGGCCCCGGGAACGTGGTTCCCGGGGCCGGATCGACTCAGAGTCGACCGTCGAGCGTCGCTCAGCTCTCGCTGTTCTCCGTGGTGGACTCGACGGCGTTCTTCTTGCGGCGCGCGAAGTAGGCGGCGACGCCACCACCGGCGGCGATCGCGGCACCGGCGGCGATCAGACCGGCGATCGGGCTACCGGTCCGGGCCAGGGACTC
>CALGOD010000892.1 GCA_937957845.1 uncultured Nocardiopsis sp. | reverse complement strand
GGCAAGGTACGGGAGATCCGGGCCGACTCCAGGGGGTGGGACTCCAAGCATCCGGAGTTCCTCGATCCCCGGCCCGACATGACCTACAAGGTGGACGGCTACACGTACAGGACCGACCAGTACGGTCGGACGACCTCCGTCGAGGGGACGCTGCACAAGGAGCCGAACGGCCGCAATGAGGACGAGCAGTCCAAGGTCAACAGCCAGGGCAAGGATTACTATGACCAGCTGAACGAGAAGATCCGCGAGGACTTCGAGACGGATAACGGTCGTCCGCCGAAGCCCGGCGAGGTACAGCAGTACCAGAGCATCCAATGGGACGGCGGCCACCTGATCGGATATGCCGAGTTCTTCGGAATCGGCGAACGCCTGAACATGGCGCCGATGAGGTTCGACGTGAACCAGAACCGGACGAACACCGCGCTGGACGACATTCCCGAAGAGGTTCGCGGGGGGATCGAGGGGAGCTACCGCAACATCGAGCGCTCCTGGCGCGGCATCATGCGCGACGGCGCGAAGTGGCACGGCTTCAGCAACCCGAAGTTCAACGACGGAAGCTGGGACGAGGCCCTCGCTCTCAATCCGAACGACCCGAAGATCGACGTGCAGGTGACCAATGTCTACGACCCCGGTCTGCCTCCGGTACCGGACCCGAAGAACCCTGGAAAGATGCTTCCGCCTCCTCCGAGTGAGATCGAAGTCCGGTGGTCGCTCAACGGGGTGGACATGAAGGTTCAAAGATACAACAACGTACCTCCTCTGGATAATTAGAAAGAAGAAAAATTGATCACCCACAATTTCAGGCGGGGTCACCTGGGCCCAGAGGAGCAGCAGGAGATCCTGGTTCAGATCGGCAGCCGCATCCTCGAGGAGGCTCCCCAGGGGTGGAAGAGCCTGACCTACAGGGTTCAGACCGTGATCGAGCACGGAAGCAGTGAAGTCATCGTCGAGTTCGAGGACGGGTCGTCGCGCAGAAAGTTCCCCCCGGCCGGTCTGGGTCTGATGATCGACAACCTCAGGGCGGGGATGTACCAGGAGGGCAAGGGCACCTGGTTCTCCTTCGAGTACGTCATCACCCCGCCCGGGAATTTCAATGTCACCTACAACTACGACGAGGACCCCGGCATCACCTTCCCCACCGCACACGGCTTCACCAAAGACCTCGAATACTTCCCCCGCGACGAGGACTACATCCCCGACTGGCTGCGCGAGAAGCTCCGGGAAGAAGCTGAAGGCCGCGCGATGGAATAAGCATCACCACAAGGTAATGTCGGCCACCGCTTCTTCTGCCTGTCAGAGAAGGATTCATGACCACCTACGTATCAAGTCATGAGTTCGACCACGGAATCGATCAGGCTTTTATCGATCATGACACCAAGCGTCGCGCGAAGCTGATCAGAAATTTGGAGCGGGACTGCTCGAACATCGACCTGGCCCTCTTTCCTATATACGATCTCGCAGAAACGATGCTTCTGGTGGATCCTGAGGCTGCGCGGGTGGAGACGTGGGAGGCGTGGACCATCGCCATGCAGGTCCACAACGCTGTCTTCGCCGTCTCCCAGGCCGAGAGAGGCTCCGTGGTCGAGTACCTGATCGACCACGAGGTCCGCAGACTCACCGCTCCGGGCATGCTGCACTGCGCCGACCCCTCCACCTGGCAGACGGCGTTCTTCCTGGCCGTGGTGTGCCGCGAGAACGCCCGCGCCCAGGCCCTGTGCCAGATCCCCGTGGAACGCCTACGCCAAGCCGCCCAAGGGGCGAAGGTGCAGTACAACGCCTACGTCTACCACTGGGTCGCGACGACCTGGCGGGTGAGCTGCGCCGGGCCATGGAGCTGTCCGATCCCCGTCAGGGCGCCTTCGGCGGAGAGGCCCTGGACCTGCTGGTCTTCCCCGGCATGGAGGTCTTTCGACAGCTGCTGTTGGGGGACACCACCAAGTTCAACGAGGCCCTGGTCCACGCCTTGGAAAGCCACAAGCGCTACTACACCCGCGAGGAGATGCGGAACAGGATCAGCGGCATCGTTCCGCTCAGGTTGTCGGCGCTGGCGTGCCTGGCCTACGACAAGGCCGAACACACCCCGGGCTTCTCCCTGGAAGTGGAATCGGAGTACCTGCCCAAACACCTGCTACGAAGGTCCTGGCACGGAGAATTCCCCACCTGAGGAACCTGGAACGCCTACTGGTGAGACCTGTCCGATGCGTGACGAAGGTTCACCGACCGGCGACCCCACCCCCCACGACCGTGCTCTTGTGGTCAATTTCGAGTGCGAAAGTGACCACAAGAGCACGGTCGCCACAGGTCGGGGGCCTGTCCGGGGCCGATACCGCACGACAGCCCCGGCCGTGGGGCCGGGGCTGTCGGCTTCAGGGCGTACCCGAACGCGTCAGACCGTCGCCAGACGCAGGTTCCAGGTGCTCAGCACCGGGTTGATGGGCTGGAAGTAGGTCGTTCCGCCCCAGGTGCAGTTGCCGGAGCCGCCCGAGGTCATGCCCTGGGCCTGGCCCGAGCTGATGAAGGAGCCGCCCGAGTCACCCGGCTCGGCGCAGACGTTGGTCCGGGTCATCCCGTAGACCGCGCCCTCCGCGTAGCGGACCGTCTGGTTCTTGGCCTGGATCGTTCCGCAGTGCCAGCCGGTGGTGGAGCCGGAGCGGCACACCGAGGCCCCGATCGGCGCTTCGGACGAACCGCGGACGTCCTCGTAGCCGCCCGCCTGGTAGCGGTAAACGTCGGCGTAGGCGTTCACGGCGCTCGTGGCACGCACGAAGGCACCGTCGGAGCCGGGGAAGGAGGAGTAGTCGAAGCGCCCGGTCCCGGAGCCGAACGTCACCGTGGTCCCCACCCTGCCGCAGTGGCCCGCGGTCACGAACCCGACACGGTTGGAGCTGTCGAAGGCGGTGAAGCCCATCGAGCAGCGCCCGCCACCCATGTAGTAGGGCAGGCCTCCGGCGATCTCGTTGAAGAGTCGGGGCTTCTCGTCGACCTCGGTCACGGTGACCGCCGAGGCGTCGATCCCGGCCGACTCGATGAGGGCGTCGACGTCGCCCCCTTCCACGACCTCGATGACGACGGTGTCGGATTCGACATCGGTGTACCAGCCGGTGACATCGGACGATGCCGCGTCCTCGGCCTCGTTCAGTTCCTCCACGATCGCGCCGAGGCTCTCCGGGCCGCGGTCCACGACACGGGAGTCGACACCGACCGCCTCGACGGCCGCAGCGGCGTCGTGGTCGGTGACGAACACCGTCAGTTCTTTGGTGTCGACGTCGAACACGGAGCCGCCGTAGGCCTCACCCGCGACCCGAGCCGCGGTCTTGTCGAGTCCGAACGCCTCCTCCTGAGCCTCCAGGAGTTCCTCGGCCTCGTGCGGGGACAGGTCGAGGTCGCGCTCCATGGCGGCCAGGAGGCTGTCGGCGGTCACGGGGGTGTCAACGGTCGGAGTGGTGCGGTCGGGATCGTCGGCGAGGGCTCCGGGGGCTGCCGCGATGACGAGCCCGAAGGCGAGGGCGCCTGTACCGAGAGCGGACACAACGGGGGAGGTTCGCATGTTTCCCTGATCTCCTGAGCGGGTGGGGGATGGATGGGGGAAGGACCCGTGCCGGCCGATGGGGCGACCGGGTCGGTGACGCCGTGCTCATGGCGCGGCAGATCGGAAGAGCACACGTCTGAACTCCAGTC
>CALGOD010000891.1 GCA_937957845.1 uncultured Nocardiopsis sp. | reverse complement strand
CGACATGCTGGTCTACCGCGAACACGTCGAGTCGCAGATGCGCTGGCACCACCTGGTCGATTACGGGGTCGTCCTGGGTCACAAGATGTTCGTGGACTTCGACCCGGGTGCCATGACGCCGGAGGACGTGGCGGAGCGGGTGCGCGCGGGTCGGGCCGCCGAGCTGTTCGACCGCGAGTCCGCCGATCCGCACTGGGTGGAGCGGCTGATCGACGAACACGACCGGTTGCGCACCGCCGACCGCCTCGCCTACAAGGTGTTCGTCGGTGCCACCGGATCCCTGCACCGTACGCTCTTCGACGCCGCGGGCGGCCTGGACCCGGAGATGGTCCTGGGCGGCGACACCGAGTTCGCCTACCGGGTCTCCCAACGGGGCGCCCTGTTCATTCCCGACCTGGACACCAGCAGTTGGCACCTGGGGCGCTCCCAGATGCAGACCCGAAGGGAGGCGGGCACCCGCTACCGCTCCCCGTTCGTGTCCAACCGGGTGCCCGACTTCCACCTGCGCCGCAAACGCCCGGAACGGCAATGGGAGGTGCCGATCGTCGACGCGGTCGTGGACGTGGAGGGCGCCACCCTGGAGGAGGTGGACGTCACCGCCTCGGCGCTGCTGTCCGGAACGACCCCCGACATCCGGCTGTGGTTGATCGGACCCTGGAGCGACCTGGGAGAGGGGCGACGTTCTCCTCTGGACGAGGAACGACTCGACCTGCGTCTGATCCGGGAGACCTTCCGGGGTGACCCGCGGGTGCGCCTGGTGGAGTCCGTGCCCGCACACGACCCCCGAGTGCCCTTCCGGCTGCGTGTGCCCGTGGACACGGCGCTGCGGGAGCATGCCGTCGCGGACCTGCTGGAGGCGGTCGACGAGAACAGGGCGGGGCTGTTGTGCGCGCCGTTGCCCGGGGCCACCCGCAGCGGAGGCGTCCTGCGGCTGGAACGGGCCGCCGCCTACGCGCGGGCCCGCCACCGGTGGCCGGACGCCGACGACGAGGAACTGGATCGTGGGGTGGAGGAGGTCTACGGCACCCACTGGACGCCGGGAAGGGATTTCGTCTTCGTGGAGGAAGAGGAACGGAGCGGATCGGAGAGCCCCGAGACGCTGCGTCGCAAGCTCGACCACGCGCTCGCCGAGGTGGAGCGGTTGCGAGCTCGGGCCAGGCGTGCCGAACGCAAGATGCGCTGGTTCACCCCCGGCCTGAGCCGCAGGGGGCTGCGGGAGTTGGCCCGCTGAACAAGGGTGCACGCGGTCCACGCGCCAGGGCGTGGGCCGGACTCGGCCGGGGCGCGGAAGAGGGCGGCGGTCGCGGAACACGGAGGCGGGCGGTGTGCCGGTTGTGCCGACACACCGCCACACGCCAAGTCTGAATGTGATCATTTGACTACTCTGGGTTGGTAGATCTGGTGCGTGCCCTGTTGGGGTGCGACGCCGCTTTCCCACACCCACCGAGGTCGCCCGATGATCACCTCCGTACTCCGACAGGGCCTGCGTACACGTGGAAGAGAACCCGCGGTGCTGTGCCACACCGGATTCCGGGGACAGGGCTGCGCCCCCCTCGCCCGACTCCGGCTCAGGGCCCGTGACAGTCTCGTCGACCTGGACACCTGCCCCATGGGCCTGCCCATCGGGGGAGAGGGCGTAGGAGAGGGGAGCGCGACCGTCGGGTTGGTGGCGGTCGTCGCGGCCAGCCTCACCGATCTGCGACGCTGCCTCACCACCGCGCTCCACCTGCCGCCCGCCGTACACCTGGTCGTGGCCGTGCTCGACACCCCCGGACACCAAGGCCCCCTGGTGCCCGTGCCCCCGGGGCTGGACGAATGGCGCGGTCTCCAGGAACTGCGGGTACGCAGAACGGGCAGACGCGGTTGGATCTGCGATCTGTACTTCCCCGGGGGGACCGAGACCGCCGCGGCCCTGGACAGGGTGCTGAGCGGAACGGTCGGAGGCCGCAGAGCCCCCCGACCCGTCCCCCTGGGGGGACTGCACGGTTCCCAGGGAGCCCTGTGGCGCTCCGGTGACATCTCGGCCGCGGGCCTGGACGCCACGGGGCCCGTCCCGCTTCGTCGGGTCACCCCGGTCGTCGACCTGGTCGTGCGCACGGACGACGGCGGTCCACTGCCCCCATGGCAGGACGAGACCGTCGCCTGCCTGGACGTGCGGACCACCTCGGCCGGCGCCTGGGAGAACCTGGCCCACATCGAGACCGTCCCCGACCTGGCGGAGGACGGCGCCACCAGGGCCGACGGCGCCCTGGACGTGCTGGACGCGGATCCGACCCTGCTGGTCGCCCCCGTGGACGAGCGCGTCGTCAACCCCGTCGGCTTCACCAGGAAATCCGAAGGTCCCATGGGCGATCTCACCGTCCACGGCTCGCACGCCGTGGTCCGCGACGGTGACAAGGTCCTGGCCACCCTCCCGGACGACGGCACGGTCACCGATCTGGACATCGGCCGTTCCCGATACCTGCGCGGTGTCCGCGTCGATTGGTTCGGCCATAGCGGCCCCGTCGCCGCGGTCCGTGCCGTCGCCTCCCTGGCGGCCGCGGGCGTGCCCCTGGTCAGCGGCGCCCTCCCCGCCTGGACGGCGGCTCTCGGACAACCCCTGACCGACCTGTTGACCACGGTGGGGGAGGAGGAGCTGCGCGATCCGTTGGTCCGTGAGGAGTACAGCATCCGACTGCGCCGTGCCGCCCTGCGCACCCACGGCCAGCTCGCCCGCTGGCGCCGTCTGGGAAGACGGGCCGCGATCCCTCTGCCGCCCGAGCCCTTGGTCTCCGTGGTCCTGTGCACCCGGCGTCCGGAGATGGTGGGGTTCGCGCTGGCCCAGATCGCCCGCCAACGCGACGTGCGCTTGGAGGTGGTGCTCACCCTGCACGGTTTCCCCGCCTCCCTTCCCGAGGTGAGTTCGGCGGTGACCGCCTTCGCCGCCTTGGGGATCCCGATCACGGTGCACGAGGCCGACGCGGACCAGGTGTTCGGCTCGGTGCTCAACGACTCCGTGGACAGAGCGTCGGGGCAGACCATCGCCAAGTGGGACGACGACGACTGGTACGGCCCCGACCACCTGGCCGACCTGATGCTGGCACGGACCTACTCCGGCGCCGACCTGGTCGGATGCAGCCCGGACTACGTGTACCTGGAGGAACTCGACCTGACCGTGTGGCGGAGTTACCGGTCGGAGATCCCCTCGCCCAACGTGGCGGGCGGAACGATGGTGACCGACCGCTCCGTGCTGGAGGAGGTCGGGGGTTTCCGTCCCCTGCCCAGGGCGATCGACAGCCAGCTGCTCCTGGCCGTACGGCGCATCGGTGGACGTGTCTACCGGGCCCACGGGCTGGGTTACATGCTGCGCCGGGCGGGCCAGGGCCACACCTGGAACGAGGACGTCGGCTATTTCCTCCGCAAGAGCTCCGGACAGTGGTCCGGTTGGCGTCCCAGCGCCCTGATGGAGGGGGTGCCAGAGCCGTTGGGCAGCCCCGACGGAGCGAGCGAGTACACGGGAGGACACCGTTGAGTACCTCGAAGAGCACGCCCGGCCCGGAACTGGTGCCTCGCCGGCCTCCGACCCGGACCGACCCGGTGGTCGAGACCGCCGAGTCCCAGGACGCCGAGGGCCGACCGAGGGTGTGGCGCAACGACTACTCGGTCCTGGAGCCGCCGCCTCTGGGCGGATGGGAGCCG
>CALGOD010000890.1 GCA_937957845.1 uncultured Nocardiopsis sp. | reverse complement strand
GCGCAGACGATGGACGGACTCGCCACCCAGGCGCCCCCGCCCGGCGAGACGGAGAAGATCCTTCGGGGTTTCCTGGAGCGCTACTCCTGACCGCGGGCCCCCTGCACCGACCTCTCCTCCCTCTCCCTCCACCGGACTCCCGAGCCCCCTGACGGGTCCCCGCCTCGACCCTCCCGGCCGTGCCTCCGCCTTCTCTTTCCACGCCTGGTCGCTCTCCGCGTCCGGGCGTTCGCGATGTGCCCACGTACGGAGTTCCCGTGTGGCCACCTTCGGCCACGACTGGAGAACGATCCGGGGCGAACGGAACACACGAATCCAGGCCATGAGGGCCATGACATGCGGTTCTGCGCGCACAGCGCCCTGTGTTCTTGCATAGGTGCTTACCTCGGTAAGTACTAATGCACGTGCATGGGCTACGCTTTGGCTCGCACCGGGAACGAACGACCCACGGTGGACGCGACCCACCCGTTTCGGGAGCCGAGTCCACTCGCAGGCCCCGTTGTCCGGCGCGACGGACGCGACGGTCTGGACGGTCGCGTGTGGACACCCCGCTCACGAGTCCCCAGAAGCTCCAGGAGGTTGAGATGCATCTGATCTACAACGGCGTTCCCGCGAACCGCCTGCCGAAGGTCGTCTGGACCAAGAGCAGCTGGAGCAACCCCAACGGGAACTGTGTCGAGGTCGCCACCCTTCCCGACGGGGACATCGCCGTACGGAACTCGCGTGACCCCCAGGGACCCGCCCTCATCTACACCCCCGACGAGATCGACGCCTTCGTGCGTGGGGCCAAGACCGGGGACTTCGACGGCCTTCTGCGATGACCTCGCCCCGTCCCCGCGGGTGGGTGTTCGCGCCCCGAGCACTCGTCTCCCCCACCGGGCCGGTGCGACACCTCCCCCTCTCAGACCATCCCGGAGAACGTCCGCGTCGATAGCCGCTGTGACCACCCCGAACCGCCCAGCGGCTTCTCCGTCCACGGCGCGGACACGCACGGAGCCCGGCACCTTCGCAGGTGCCGGGCTCCGTTGTGTTCGGTCGCTCGGCCGTCAGCCGGCCGGCGCCCCCTATGTTCGGCGTACCGGGAACCGCCCGCCCCAGGGACGCTCCAATTCCCCTGGGACGGGACGTCCTCCCGTTCGCCTCGGTGGAGAGGCACCACCCGTGACCATGGATCCGATCAGATGGTGTCGGACGCTACAGGCGGGTGGGGTCCACCAGACCCCCGGCCGTGTCGTCCCGCGCCCGGTCCCACGGGAAGTGGGTGGCGCCCAGCGCGGGCTTGAGATCGGACAGCCACGCGGCCTTCTCGTCGTACTGGGCGAAGAAGGGCCTGCCGACCAATTCGGGATCCCGTGCCTGGATGAAGTGCAGGACGAACACCTTCTCGTCCCCCACCTCCGTGATGCCGTCCACGCACACCTTGCCCGGTGTCGCCGACATCGACGGCCCGCGCACCGTACGGGCCAGGCCGGACACGTTCTTGTAGGCCTTGCGGAAGGTCTCGTAGGCCTCCGCGAGCGGCACGGCGAAGTAGTCCTGCGGACCGGTGTCACGCTCGACGAACATGTAGTAGGGAACCATGCCGTGCCGCAGGTGGGTGCGCCACATGCTCTCCCACACCGCGGGATCGTCGTTGATCGTGCGGATCAGTGGGGCCTGGGTGCGGATGACGGCTCCGGTCGAACGGATGCGGCGCACCGCCTCCTGGACGAGCTCGGGCCGCATCTCGTTCGGGTGCGAGAAGTGGGCCATGAACGCGAGGTTCTTGCCCGATTCCACGACCTTCTCGAACAGACGAAGGGTGTCGTCGGCGTCGGGGTCGGTGACGAACCGCTGCGGCCAGTAGGCCAGCGCCTTCGTACCGATACGGATGGCCTCCAGGTGCTCGATCTCCAGCAGCGGCTCGATGTACTTGGAGATCACACCCTCACCCATGATCATCGGGTCGCCACCGGTGAACAGCACACTGGTGACCTCGGGGTGCGAACGGACGTAATCGACGAGCTGGTCGATCTCGCTGGAGGCGAACTTCAGGTCGGCGTCGCCCACGAACTGGGCCCAGCGGAAGCAGTACGTGCAGTACGCGTGACAGGTCTGCCCCTGTTTGGGGAAGAAGAGCACGGTCTCCCTGTACTTGTGCTGAACACCGGGGATGGGCTCCTCGTTGGCCAACTTGGGCACGTTGAGGTCCATCTGCCCCGCGGGATGCGGGTTCAGGCGGGCGCGAACCTGGTTGGCGGCCTCGTTCAACTCCTTACGCGAGGCACCGGAACGCAGAAGGTCGGCGATCCTGGACACGTCCGCCGAGGGCAGCATGTCCGCCTGCGGAAAGACCAGGCGATAGATCGGGTCGTCGGGAGCCGCATCCCAGTCGATCAGTTCGTCGATGACGTAGCTGTTGACGCGGAACGGCAGCACACTGGCCACCGCCTGCACCGCGAGTCGTTCATCGGCGGCGAGACCGGCTCGCGCGGTGAGCTCGTCCAGATGTTTCGTCGTATAGGCACGAAACCGACGTCCGGCGGACGGGGACTGTGCCACGTCTGGCGTAACGCTCACGCCTCTCCTCTCTGCGGGTATGAGGGACCTCCTGAGGTTGGACCAGGAAGCCCTGATCCGAGGTTTCCCTGTGCGGGGAACGCCGGAAGGGTTCGATGTAGTTGTCGAGCATGTCCGTAGTGTCATGGGACTCCGGACCAACGGGCGGTTATACCCCGTTCGGGGGTTTTGTACCCATAGTGCGGTAAGTCCATGATTGACCTGGACATATAGGAAGTATCCTCCCATGGGGACACTGACACATCTCACGACGGTGACTCCGCGCGACCGGTAGCGTGACACCGCACCTCTCCATACGCCTTGGGCGTTCCTCGCTGTCCCACCAGTGCCAGGATCAGCGCGTACGACGCGCGGAACACGCGCTCATCCGCCCACCACACCCATGAGGGAACAGTTGACTGGTACACCCGACGCGGAGGCACCCGCCACGACGCCGGCGCTGCCGGCGTCGCCGCCGACCATCGCCGTGGACGCGATGGGCGGGGACAACGCCCCCGCGGAGATCGTCCGGGGCGCCGTGCTCGCCGTACGCGAACTCGGCCTGCGCGTGGTGCTGGTGGGGCGGCGGACCGAGGTGGCCGCGCTGCTCGCGGAGGAGGGCGCGCTGCGCGAGATCCCCGTGGTGCACGCCGAGGACGACCTGGCGATGCACGAAGGCGCCCTGGCCAGCTGGCGGCGCCCCCGCTCCAGCGCGGCTGTCTCCTGCCGCCTGATCCGCCGGGGGGACGCCCAGGCCTTGGTCTCGGCCGGTTCCACCGGAGGGATCGTGGCCACCTCGACAGTGCGCCTGCGCACCCAGCCCGGTGTCCTGCGGCCGGCGTTGGCCGTGACCCTGCCCACAGGCGAGACGCCGACGATCCTGGTGGACGCCGGGGCCAACGCCGACGCCAAGCCGGAGATGCTGGTGCAGTTCGCACACCTGGGCTGCGCCTACGCGCAGACCGCGTTCGGGGTGCACAGGCCACGAGTGGGGGTGCTCACCATCGGCTCGGAGCCCGGCAAGGGTAACAAACTCGTACGCCGGGCGACGGAGCTGCTGTCGGCCACCGCGGAGAGCACGCCGGCGATGGACTTCCGCGGCAACATCGAGGGCCATGACCTGCTGGCGCGCAGGG
>CALGOD010000889.1 GCA_937957845.1 uncultured Nocardiopsis sp. | reverse complement strand
AGCACCGCGTCGCAGCCCAGTTCCATGGCGAGGGCGGCGTCGCTGGCGGTGCCGATGCCGGCGTCGACGATCACCGGTACCTCCGCCTGCTCGACGATCAACTCCAGGTTGTGCGGATTGCGGATTCCCAGGCCGGAGCCGATCGGTGCGGCCAGCGGCATGACCGCGACACAGCCCAGTTGCTCCAGTCTCCGGGCCAGTACCGGGTCGTCGTTGGTGTAGGGCAGGACGGTGAACCCCTCGTCGACCAGTCGCTCGGCGGCGTCCAGCAGCTCGACCGGGTCGGGCAGCAGCGTGTGCTCGTCCGCCACCACCTCCAGCTTCACCCAGTCGGTCTCCAGCGCCTCGCGTCCCAAGCGGGCGGTGCGTACCGCGTCGGCCGCGGTGAAGCACCCGGCGGTGTTGGGCAGGGGGCGGATCTTGTTACGGTTCAGGACGTCCCACACCGACCCCTGGGTGCCGGGTGAGACGCGGCGCATCGCCACGGTGGTCATCTCGGTCTCGGAGGCGATCAGGGCCTCCTCCAGGACGTGCAGGGAGGGAGCTCCGCCGGTGCCGGTGATCAGGCGGGAGCCGAAGGAGACCCCCGCGATCACGAGCGGGTCATCGATGCGGGTGGCCTGCTCGGTCATACCTCTCAGCCTCCCTGTACGGCGGTGAGGACGTCCACGCGGTCGCCCGGTGCCAGCACACTGTCGGCCCACGCGGTGCGGCGCACCACCTCGTCGTTGACGGCCACGGCGATTCCACCGGGGATATCACCGTCTCCCGAGGTGGTCAGGTCGCGTACGACCGCCTCCACGGTGGTGCCGTCGGCGACCTCGCGGCGGTCGCCGTTGATGGTCAGTTCCACTTCGCCTC
Organism: uncultured Nocardiopsis sp.; assembly: GCA_937957845.1. GTDB lineage: Bacteria > Actinomycetota > Actinomycetes > Streptosporangiales > Streptosporangiaceae > Nocardiopsis. The sequence goes on along the minus strand of CALGOD010000889.1, from coordinate 3,834 downwards.
CTTGCGCGTCATCGTGCCGTGACCCTGTCCGCGGCGAAGCGGCGGGCGTACTCCGGCAGGGTTGAGGTGGTCAGGGCCTGGGCCATCGCCTCGCCGGTGACCGGCGCCAGCAGCACTCCATGACGGAAGTGCCCGGTGGCCAGGTGCAGCCCCGGCAGGCGGGTGGGGCCCAGGAGGGGTTCGTTGTCGGGTGAGCCCGGGCGCAGCCCCACACAGGTCTCGGTGATCTCCAGCTCGCTCACCCCGGGAACGAGTTCACGCGCGTCACGCAGCACCTGCCACAGCCCTCCGACGGTGAGCGACGTGTCATGGCCGAGTTCCTCCTGGGTGGCGCCGATGATCACCTCTCCGTCTGCGCGCGTCACCAGGTATGTCGTGAAGCCCCTGACCAGGCCCCGGACCCTCCGGTCGACCAGTGGCGGCTCCCCGTCGGGCCCCCGCGCGCGCAGCAGCTGCCCCTTGACCGGGCGCAGTGGTGGCACCACCGCCTCGGAGACCCGGACGCGTTCGCCCCAGCAGCCCGCGGCCAGGACCACCTGGTCGGCGGGCAGGAGCCGTCCGTCGGTCAGCCGTACGCCGAGCCGGGCGCCACCGGGGCCGGAGGAGAGGACCTCCTCGGCCAGTCCGGCGGTCTCGGTCACTCCGGCGCGCGTTCCCGCCGCCGCCAAGGCGCGCAGCAGCAGCCGCGGGTCCACCGAGTGGTCGTCGGGGGCCAGGACGCCGCCGCGCACGGACGGGGCCAGCATGGGTTCCAGGCGGCGGCACTCCCTGCTTCCGAGGCGTTCGGTGGCGATGCCGAGGCGGCGCTGGAGCTCGTACAGTTCGGTGAGCACGGCCAGGTCGTCCCGGTCGAAGGCGACCAGGAGGGTGCCGGTGGTGCGATAGCCCACACTCATCCCGGCGGCCTCCTCCACCTCGGCGACGAAGTCGGCGTACATGGCCGCGGAGCGGATCCCCAGTTCCATGAGCGGTTCCTCGCCGAACACCGCCTCGGTGGCGGGGGTGAGCATGCCCGCGGCCACGGTGGAGGCGGCACGGGCACCGGTCGCCTCGTCCACGGGGTCGGGTTCGACGAGGGTGACGTCCAGTCCTTGCTGGGCGGCACGCCAGGCGGTGACCCTCCCGATGAGGCCGCCGCCGACCACGACGACGCCGCCATCGCGTGTATCGGTAGGACGAATCGTCACGGAACCGGGGTCGTTCTGTGTACGCACGGCGCTGAGTTCCACTCCCTTCGCCGGCATGATCCGGATCAGGTTCGTGCGGTCGGAGACTCGCAGCCTCCCTCTCAGCCGGGTTCCACCCGGCTCCCGCGGGATGTATGGGTCTGTCCTCATTCTAGCGTCGACGGGGTGGACACCCCGGTCGGTGGTGCACTGCACGGTTTCGGTCGACATGGGTAGCGGGATGGGCACGGGCGCCGACCGGTACGACCAGGCGCCCGCCATGCAGGTTCGGACGAGCGGAAGGGGACCGTCGTGGGCGCCAGCGTCACGCACAAACTCATCGAATCCCACCTGGTGTCGGGGGAGATGACACCGGGGACCGAGATCGGGGTCAAGGTCGACCAGACCCTCACCCAGGACGCCACCGGAACCCTGGTCATGCAGGAGTTGGAGGCGCTCGGGCTCGACCGGGCGCGTACCGAGGTCAGCGTCCAGTACGTGGACCACAACCTCCTCCAGTCCGACGAGAAGAACGCCGAGGACCACGTCTTCCTCGAGTCGGCGTGCAGGAGGTTCGGTCTTTGGTACTCCAAGCCGGGCAACGGCGTCTCACACCCCACGCACATGCAGCGGTTCGGGATCCCCGGCAAGACGATGGTGGGGTCGGACTCCCACACCTGCGCGTCCGGCTCCCTGGGGATGCTCGCGATCGGTGTGGGAGGACTGGAGGCCGCCATGGCCATCGCGGGCAGGCCGCTTCACATCCGCATGCCCGAGATCTGGGGCGTGCGGCTGACCGGTCAGCTTCCGCCATGGACCTCCGCCAAGGACGTGATCCTGGAGATGCTGCGTCGCCACGGGGTCAAGGGCGGACTGAACCGTGTCATCGAGTACCACGGCCCCGGGTTGGACTCCCTCGACGCGATGGACCGGCACGTGATCGCGAACATGGGCGCCGAACTCGGCGCCACCACCACGGTGTTCCCCTCCGACGGGGCCGTACGCGAGTTCCTGCGCAAGGAGGGGCGTGAGGAGGACTTCACCGAACTGCTCGCCGACGAGGACGCCCACTACGACCTGACCGAGGAGATCGACCTGTCGACGATCGAGCCCCTGATCGCCATGCCCTCCTCTCCCGGCAACGTGGTCCCGGTACGGGAGGTCGCCGGAACGAAGGTGGACCAGGTCGTCGTCGGTTCGTCCGCCAACCCGGGGCTGCGCGATTTCGCGGTGGCCGCGGCCATCGTGCGGGGGCGCCAGACCGACGCCTCGGTGAGTTTCGACGTGAACCCCTCCTCGCGCCAGATCCTCACCGACCTCACCCGCATGGGCGCGGTCACCGACCTGATCGTCGCGGGTGCCCGTATCCATCAGACCGGCTGCCTCGGCTGCATCGGTATGGGTCAGGCCCCCGCAGCGGGGCAGAACTCCCTGCGCACGTTCCCCCGTAACTTCCCGGGGCGCTCGGGAACGGCGGACGACTCCGTGTGGCTGTGTTCTCCGGAGACCGCCGCGGCCTCCGCCCTCACCGGTGTCATCACCGATCCCCGGGACCTGGCGGAGGAGCTCGGTCTGGAGACTCCGCGGCCGCCCCTACCCGAGCGGCACAGCGTCAACACCCGCATGCTCACCCCGCCTCCCGAGCCCGGAGAGGAACGCGCCGAGCTGGTGAAGGGGCCCAACATCTCCTCGCTTCCGGACTTTCCACCGCTGCCGGACCGGATCAGCGCACCCGTCCTCCTCAAGGCGGGCGCCGACGTCCCCACCCACGAGATCTCACCCGCCGGCGCGCCGGCCCTGCCCCACCGGTCCACCGCGCCGCGACTGGCCGAGTTCACCTTCACACGCATCGACCGGGACTACCCGCGGCGCGCGGCGGAGAGCGCGAACGCCACGGGCCACTTCGTCGTCGGTGGGGACAACTACGGCCAGGGCTCCTCTCGTGAGCACGCCGCCATCACCCCGCGCTACCTGGGCCTGCACGCGGTGGTGGCCAAGTCCTTCGCCCGCATCCACTGGCAGAACCTGGCCAACTTCGGCGTCCTCGCCCTGGAGTTCGCCGACCCCCACGACCATGACCGGATCGAGGAGGGGGACGTTCTGGTGCTGGAGGATCTACCCGGCGCCCTGCGTGGGCCACGGGAGCTGACCCTGCACAACCAGACCAAGGGGGAGGACTACCGGTTGCGGCACTCCCTGTCCGAACGCCAGGTCGAGGCCGTCCTGGCGGGCGGGCAGATCCCGCTGCTGGCCCGTGAACTGTGAGGGGGCGATCCACACACGACGTGTTCGGGCCGATGGGCCGATCGGTACTCCAGGATGTGGCAGATTGGTCTGGTGACACGAAACGACCTCGACATCGACACTCTGGTCGGCGAGTGGCTGACCCTCAAGGAGGCGGCCGCGCCGCTGGGCGTGAGTCCGAACCGGATCAAGACGCTGATCCGGGAGAACCGCATGATGGGTGTGGTCCGCGACGGCGAGTTGTCCATTCCCGCCGCCTTCATCGACGGCGACGACCTCGTCAAGGGACTGCCGGGCACGCTGGTGCTGCTCAGCGACGCGGGTTTCTCCACGGAGGAGGCCCTGCGCTGGCTGTTCACCGACGACGCCTCCCTGCCGGGCAAACCCATCGAGGCCATGCGTGAGAACCGGGGCACCGAGGTGC
>CALGOD010000888.1 GCA_937957845.1 uncultured Nocardiopsis sp. | reverse complement strand
ACTCGGGCGGGTGGCGGAACGGTAGACGCGCACGGTTCAGGTCCGTGTGTCCGAAAGGATGTGAGGGTTCAAATCCCTCCTCGCCCACATGGTGCGGGCCGTGGCTCGGAAGCTGTGCTTCCTTGCTGCGGCCCGCAGTTCTTTCACGAGAGGCGTCGGCCTGTCTCTGCGAATCAGGATACCCAGTGGGGAACACGAGGCGGTGACGGCCGGACCGGGGCGACTCGTGACGACCGGCCGTCGCCACGAGTCGCCCCAGAGCCGCTGTGGAAGGCCGGAACCGGGCCCCGGCAGGGCTTTTTCGGTTCCGGACCCCTCGTCGCTCCGTTCCGGTCAGTCCACTTCCCGGGAGCCGTCCAGATCCCACACCCGCAGGTGCCCGCACATACCGTTGCGGAGCGGCCCGGGAGGGGAGTCGGCGGTGTAGACGGCCGCCTGAGCGAGGTGTTCGCCGTCACCCCCGGCCAGCGCGTCCAGATGCCCCATGGTGGCCCGCGCCTGGTGCACGGCTCCGCGTTCGACGTGGTGGTGCCAACCGGCGGCCTTCTCCCGGACCAGCGCGGTGGCGGCCCGGTACAGGCCCTCCAGAGCCCCCGGTCCCTCACGCTCCACTCTGGCGCGCAACTCCAGGTAGCCCTCCACTGCGAGGTCACGGCGCTCCCGCGCCGCCCGTTCCGCGGAGGTGACCGCCGGGGGCAGGACGGTGGCCCGGCGATAGGCGTCGCCGTCGGTCAGCACCCCGTCCGGGTAGGTGAGGACGGCGTCCCCGGCCTCGGGGAGGCCGGCGTTCTGCATGACGACCAGGATCTCCAGGTCGCCGCTGTCGTTGACCAGACGGTGCACGGTTCCCGCGGTGAACCACAGCAGGCTGCCGGGACGCAACGGGGTCCGCTGGTACCCGGCGCTGCCGAGTGTCTCCAGGTGACCCTCGCCGCGCAGGACCACGTACCCCTCGGCCGAGGCGGTGTGCAGGTGGGGGGATCCGCCCGCGAGCCCGTCCGCCGCGGGCCAGTCGTAGACACGTAGGTGGGAGACGGCCGTGCCGCCCGGGAAGCCGGGGACGCGCGGGGCGTTCACCGCTCCTCCCCGGACGTTGCGTCGGAGGGGCCCGTGGTCGCCTCCAGCTCCGCCAGGCCCATGTCGGCCAGGGCCTTGGAGCCCTCCGCGCCCCGATCACCGTCGGCCACGACGACCGCGTACCGGTAGGCGAGGGTGTCCCCCGCCTCGACGGTCACCACCTCGTCGAAGAACGGTGCGGGGCACACACAGGCGAAGATCCCGCTGCGCACGAACCACTTCACGGGATGGCCGGGGTTGTCCGGTGCGTCCACGAACACGAGTGTGGAGGCCCCGTCCTTGCCGTCGTGGTGCCCCACGAAGCCCATCCAGGGGGAACGGGTCCCCATGAGGTCGTCCCCTCCCTC
>CALGOD010000887.1 GCA_937957845.1 uncultured Nocardiopsis sp. | reverse complement strand
CCGCACCCTCCAGACGGCGCAGCAGCGGCGAGAGCGTCCCCGAGTCCAGGCGCAGAGCCCGACCCAGTTCCTTGACGGTGAGGGTCCCCCGCTCCCACAACACGAGCATGACCAGATACTGCGGATAGGTCAGCCCCAACTCCTCCAGCAACTCCCGGTACAACCCCGTCAGGGCCCGGGAGGCCGCGTACAGGGAGAAGCACAACTGCTCGTCCAGTACGAGGGGATCGCCCCATGAGTCTTCTGACACGGTGTCGCCTCCCCCACCTTGGAACCCTCGGCCCGCCCACCACCGTAACAGAATCAGGTTGCGCACAACATAATGGGACGCAACTTTTCTGCCGTGGCAGTCGGTGCCCGCGCTCGGCGCGGGCACCGCACCGGATCAGAGGAAGCTCACACCCTGCGCCAGCGGAAGCCCACCACCGTAGTTGACCGTGTTGGTCGCCCTGCGCATATAGGCCTTCCACGAGTCCGAACCCGACTCACGACCACCACCGGTGTCCTTCTCACCACCGAAGGCGCCACCGATCTCCGCACCGGAGGTACCGATGTTGACGTTGACGATCCCACAGTCGGAACCGGCCGAGGACAGAAACCGCTCCGCCTCCGCCTGATCCTGGGTGAAGATCGCCGAGGACAACCCCTGGGGAACACCGTTGTGCATCTCCACCGCCTCCTCCAGGGTGCGGTAGGCCATCACGTACAGGATCGGAGCGAAGGTCTCCTCCCGCACCACCTCGGTCTGACCGGGCATGCGCACCACCGCGGGTTCGACGTAGTAGGCGTCGGACGCCTCCTCCACGAAACGTCGACCACCACCGACCAACACCTCCCCGCCATCGGCCTGGGCCCGCTCCAACGCCTCACGCATGGCCTCATGACCCCGCTCGCCCACCAACGGACCCACCAGCGTGGACTCATCGAAGGGATCGCCGATCCGATCACGCAACTGCTTGTAGGCGTCCACGATCCTGCGGCCGACCTCCTCCACCACGTCCTCGTGCACGATCAGACGACGCAACGTCGTGCAACGCTGACCCGCGGTCCCCGCCGCCGCGAAGACACTGCCCCGCACCACCAGGTCCAGATCGGCCGAGGGCGCGACCACCGCGGCGTTGTTGCCGCCCAACTCCAACAGATAACGCCCCATGCGGGCGGCCACCTTGGGCGCCACGGCACGACCCATGGCCGTCGACCCGGTCGCCGACAGCAGCGCCACACGGCGGTCCTCCACCAGCACCTCGCCGACCTCACGACCGCCCAGCACCACACGGTGCACACCCAAGGGCGCACCGACGTCGGCCGCCGCACGCATGAGCAGACCATGACAGGCCAACGCGGTCAAAGAAGTCAGCTCCGAGGGCTTCCACACCACGGTGTCACCGCACACCAAGGCCACACACGTGTTCCACGACCACACCGCGACGGGGAAGTTGAACGCCGTGATCACACCGACCACGCCCAACGGGTGCCAGGTCTCCATCAGCCGGTGCCCCGGCCGCTCGGAGGGCATGGTGCGCCCGTACAACTGACGGGACATGCCCACGGCCAGGTCACAGATGTCGATCATCTCCTGGACCTCACCCAAGGCCTCGGAACCGATCTTCCCCGCCTCGATGGTCACCAACTCGGCGAGGTCGGCCTTGTGCTCCCTCAAAAGCTCACCCAGCCGGTGGACGAGCCGCCCGCGGACAGGAGCCGGAGTGTCACGCCAGACGGCGAAGGCCTCCCGGGCCTCGGCGATCGCCCGACCGGTGGACTCCTCGGTGTCGTACTCCAACCCGAAGAGCTCCTGACCGGTGATGGGCGTCCTGGCCGCACCCGAGGCCCCCTCCACCTCCCGCGGCCGTTCGACGCCACACCGGTCGAAGGCGGACCGCGCGCGCTCGGCGAGGGCCTCGGTGTCGGGAAGGACGAAAGTGCGCATGTGTTTCTCTCTCCGTTGAGAGGGCGGACGGTCACCACACACACTGCCAACTCCGGCCCCGCCGGTCCACCCCCCGCGACCCGTCACCACCGCGACGCACTCCACGGCACGACCCCTGTCGCACAGCGCTAGACTCACCTGGCCCCCCCGGCGGACACCGAGAACCCCTTGGAGACGGACAGCGACGCCGTGCACCACCACACCACCCCCGAAGAGGACCGCGCGAAGCTGGACGAGCCGCGCGCGATCCTGGACCGCTCCGGATTCGCCGCCGCCGAACCCCTGTTCAACGCCGCGCTGCGCGCCGGAACCGACCTGACCCAGATCAGACGGACCGTCGCCGCACACGCCTCCCGACTGTGGACCGAGGCCGCCCGCGACGGCACCGACGACCGCCCCCTGTACTGGGCCCGACTGCTGCTCACCGCCGGACTGCGGTCATGGCGCCCGGACTTCACCGTCACCGAAGCCGAACACGCCGACCTGCTGCACCTGTTGGAGACCACCTCACGCGGTATCACCGACCTGGACTTCCCACCCGGGGACCGGTGGATCCGAATGGTCGTGACCGGCTTCGACCCCTTCCACCTGGACGAGGACCCCACCTGCTCCAACCCCTCCGGCGCGGCGGCACTGGAGATGAACGGCTGGACCTTCCCCGTGGGCACACGCACGGCCGTGGTGCGCACGGCCGTGTTCCCCGTGCGTTGGGCGGACTTCGACGCGGGACTGGTCGAGGAGGCGCTGGCCGACCGGTACGGCCACGTCGACGCGGTCGTGACGCTCAGCCGCGGTCGCCCCGGACGCTTCGACCTGGAGATGTGGAACGGCGTCTGGCGCGGCGGAGGCCGGGACAACCTGCGCGTGTCGCGCACCGGCCGCTCCATGGGACACCACGCCCCGGAGTGGACACGTTCCTCACTGCCCCACGAACAGATCCTGGCGGCCGCGGGGAACGGACCCTATCCCGTGACCGTCAACACCGAGGTGACCGAACTACCGGCGGACGCGACCGAGGAGACCGTACGCCCCGACGGCCCGACCCCCGGCTCCACCGCACGACGCGGAGGCGGCGGGGACTACCTGTCCAACGAGATCGCCTACCGCAACACACTGCTGCGCGACCGGTCCGGCCGCCGGATCCCCGCCGGACACGTGCACCTGCCCAAGACCACCACCCCCGACAGCGCGCTCCTGGCCCAGGTGAGACACATCGTGGCGGCCGTGGCCTCCGCGGTGGCGAAGACCACGGCTCAGGATCCGCCGGTCCAGATACGACGAAGCCGTCAGTAGGCGTAGACCGAGGGGTCCTCCCACATGGAGAAGACGCCCATCGCCCCGTAGAAGACGAGCAGCACCACCCAGAAGACGATCCCCACACCGAAGAGCACCCAGGAGATGATGGTGCACGTCTTGGCGGCCTTGGGGTTGCTACTGGTCATGGTCAGGGCGATGATCGCCAGAATGATGCCGACCAGGGCCACCGCCCAGCACATGCACAGACCGACGATGTTGGCGATGAGCGCGCCGATCGCCGATCCCTGACTGGCGGGCTGGGGCGGCGGTTGGGGGCCGGAACCGCCATACCAACCGCCGGGCGGCGGAGGCATGCCACCGGGGGGAGGCGGATAGCCGCCGCTCCCTCCTTCCGGAGGAAAATAACCGCCTGTTCCGGAACCGTAACTCATGAATGCCTTTCGGGGGAATGCGTGAGCGAACACTCTGATGTGGTGTGACGCACCGACAGTCTCCCAGGTTCTGACGACACCACATCCGCTCCTCACACTCCGATGAAAGCCGCCTACGATGGGCTCCCTCTGGGTAGGGGTCCTGCGTGGCTGTCACCTCTTTGCGACGCAAGCTCACCTTCGGCGCCGTCCTGTGTCTTCTCCTAGTGCCGGGCCACCGTCCGCTGGAGCAGGCCCTGCCCCACGCCGAGGCGATCCGCACACCACTCGAGGACGTGCAGGGCCTACGGACACGAACGGTGTCGGTGGCCACCGACCACAGCCAGGTCGGCTACCGCTATCCGATGCTGGGCGGCGGACACCCGCTGACGGTACAGGCACGCACACTCATGGCCCGACGCCAGACGGACTTCCTGGAACGACTTCCACAGAAGGGCACCCCCGAACTGCACCAGGACGTGACCATCCTGGCCGCCTCCTCCGAGGTACTGGGCGCACGACTGACCGCGACCACCTCCTCGGGCCCGAACCGGGACTTCGCCCCCAGCACCCTGTGGTACGACGCCGACAGCGACCAGGTCCTGCCGTGGACATCGCTCTTCCGTGACGAGGAGGCCATCGAACAGGCCCACCTGGCGCTCGCCCGGATGCTGGAGGAGGGCTACGACATACCCGCACAACGACTTCCCGGCCTCATCGGCGAAGTCGCGCTACGTCACCCCCCACTGGCCGACGACGTGCCCACCCCGGGCCCCACCCCGGACACCGCGTCCGAAGACGGATCCGACCTGGCCGACCCCGAACAGGCCCGAGAGGCGGCCCGACACTGGGCGGGCTCACCCCTGGAGGACCTGGCCTTCAGCACCGACGCGGGCCTGGCGGTACCGATGAACCCCTCCCACGTCCCCCAAGCCGGTCACGTCAAAGAAGTACTGGTACCGGTGGAACCCGAGGACACCGAGGCGCTCCTGTCCGAACTGGGACGCAAGGCCCGTGACGCGGCGCTGTCGGGCAACGACACCGACGACCTGCCCACGAGCGGGGGACCCGATTCCCCCGGACACACGCTGGACTGCGCACGGCTCAAGTGCGTGGCCCTGACCTTCGACGACGGACCCGGTGAGTACACCGACGACCTGCTGGACATCCTGGCCGAATACGACGCCCACGCCACCTTCTACGTCCTGGGCTCGATGGTCACGGAGTTCCCCGAAACGGTGGAGCGCATGGCCACCGAAGGGCACGAACTGGGCAACCACACCTGGAAACACGACGACCTGGCCGAGATGACGGGCAAGCAAGTCGAAAAAGACATCACACGCACCGACGAGGCCGTGCGCGAGGTGACCGGCACCGACCCGACGACCATCAGACCTCCCTACGGCTCACTGAACGCCAAGGTACGCCGCTCCGTGGACCGACCGCTGGTCATGTGGGACGTGGACACCATGGACTGGCAGAGCCGCGAGGCCGAGGACGTCAGCGAGCACGCACTGTCGCAGATCTCCCCTGGAAGCGTGGTGCTCCTCCACGACATCCACGAGACCTCCGTACAGGCGGTACCGGCCGTACTGGCGGAACTGCACCGGCAGGGCTACCACTTCGTCACGGTCACCGACGTCTTCGGAGAACCCGGACTGAAGCCGGGCGAGGTGTACACCGACGCCCGGCCGTCCTGACCACCACCGCTCAAAGAAGCCTGCGCAACAGCTTCTCCTTCAACCCGGTGATCGGCGCGTAGGCCACCCTCATGGTGTCCATGAACAACGACTTGTCCAGCACCGACTTGGTGTGGGAGAAGGTGTCGACCGAGGCCACGGAGTGATAGGCGCCCATACCGCTCTCCCCCACCCCGCCGAAGGGCAGGTCGGGTACGGCCAGGTGCGCGATGGGCAGCCCGAAGGCCAGCCCCCCCGAGGAGGTCTCCGTGGTCAGTCGACGCTTGGTCTCCTCCGAGTCGGTGAAACCGTACAGCGCCAGCGGTTTGTCACGCTCGTTGACGAAGGCGATGGCCTCGTCCAGGTCCGCGACCCTGATCACCGGCAGGATCGGGCCGAAGATCTCCTCCGCCATGATCGGAGAGGACGGATCCACATCACCCAGCACGGTGGGGGCGATGTAGAGATCCTCACGATCGTGCCGGCCGCCGGCCACCACGGTCCCGCTCTCCAGCAACGCGGTGAGCCGGGCGAAGTGGCGCTCGTTGACGATACGCCCGTAGTCGGCGCTGGCCGCGGGCTCCTCACCGAACCTCTCGGTGATGGCCGCCGCCAACTCCCGCTGCAGGGGCTCGGCGGTGTCGCCGATGGCGAGCACGTAGTCGGGAGCCACACAGGTCTGTCCGGCGTTGGTGAACTTGCCCCACGCCAGACGCCGGGCGGTGGTGGCCAGATCGACACCGGGCTCGACGACGGCCGGGCTCTTGCCGCCCAGTTCCAGGGTGACGGGGGTCAGGTACTTCGCCGCGGCGGCCATGACGATACGGCCCACGGCGCCGTTGCCGGTGTAGAAGATGTGGTCGAAGCGCTCCTCCAGAAGGGCGGTGCTCTCAGGGACACCGCCCTCCACCACCGCGATCGCCTCGGTGTCCAGGTAGCGGGGCAGCAGCTCGGCCAGGGCCGCGGAGGTGGCCGGGGCGAGCTCACTGGGTTTGAGCACCACGGTGTTGCCCGCCGCGACGGCCCCCACCAGGGGCGCCAGGGACAGGTTCACCGGGTAGTTCCACGGGGCGATGACGAGCACGGTGCCCAACGGCTCGCGCACGCGTCGCGCCTTGGCCGGGGCCAGGGACACCGGCACCGGCACCCGTTGTGGCCGCAGCCAGGAGGACAGGTGCTTGAGGGTGTGGTCGATCTCGTTGACGACGAAACCGATCTCGGTGGTGTGCGCCTCCACCGGACTCTTGCCCAGATCGGCTTTGAGGGCCTGCTCGAAGGCGGGGCGCTCGCGGACGAGCATGTCGCGCAGCGCGCGCAACTGGGCCCGACGCCAGGAGAGGGGCTTGGTACGGCCGGAGGCGAAGGCCGCGCGCAGGCGGCCCACGGTCGGGGGGATCTCGGTGGCCAGGGTCAACGGCTCGGGTGGGGCCGCGTCCCCGACCGTGTGCTGGTCCGTGGTGTTGGTCATGGAGCGATGGTAAACGAAACATTTTCGTTTCGATAGTGCGTCTCGCATAGGATTCCGCTATGACCACGGATCCCCTGCCGGACGCGCCGCACACACCTCGCCGCGGCAGGCCGCGCGACGCCGCCCGGGACCGCGCGCTGATGGACGCCACCCTCGCCGAACTCCAGCTGCACGGCTACAGCGGTCTGACCACCGCCGCCGTCGCCAGACGAGCGGGGGTGTCCACCGCGACCCTCTACCGACGTTGGCGCTCCAAGGAGGATCTGGTATTGGGGGCGGCCCAGGCCTGGGCCGAGGAACTGGGCCCCGACCACGACACCGGAAGCCTGCGTTCGGACCTGTCCCGACTCCTGCACGACAAGGCCGCCGCTCTGGACGGCCCCTCAGGGCGTCTGCTGCGCGCCGTCCTGGGCGAGGCCGCGCACAACCAGGCGCTGGCCGACGTGCTCATGGAGCAGTTCGTGCTCCCCCTGCAGGCCCGAGTGGAGCTCCTCCTGAGGCGGGCCGTCGATCGGCGGGAGATCCCGGCCGACCAGGATCCGTTGGTGGTGGGCGAGTTGGTGATCGGCCCGATGGTCAGCCACACCTTCCTCATCCCGCACACCCCCGGTTCCAGGCCCGGCCAGGAGATGGCGGAGCGGTTGCTCCCCTATCTGTTGCGGGCTGTAGGTGTCGCGGAAGGATGACCGGATTTTTTGGTGATGGGTTCAACAGAACCACCACCTTTACGATGTAGATTAACTCTTTCGCCGGAGATGCGGTGTTCGCGGCCGGCGGCGGTCGGGCGAAGGCCGGAGCTCGCGCTCGGGCCCCTCAGCGGCCACGGCCGGAGCGGGAACCGCCGCGCCGCTGCTCCTCCAGGGAGGGCTGGCGGGCGAGGAACTCCTCGAACGCCGCCCTCTGCTTGGGGTCCATGAAACTCTGGCGGACGCCACGGGCCTTCTCCTGGAGCCAGCGCGCCTCGTCCGGGTCCAGGAGTTCGGCGACCACCACGCCTTGACGAGCGACCGCCGTGCGTCCTCCCACGCGACGACGAAAGAGCGTGAACGCACCGAATTTCTCCGGGTGGGCCAGTTCCGGCTGTTCCGTTCCGGCCCGCTCCTCGTCCTCGGTATCACTGGTCGAGTAGGCGGTGGGCGCCCAGTGTTCCCAGAGCGCCAGCGTGGCCGCGGGCACCAACACGACGCGCTTCGCCCCTTCACGCCACTCCCCCATGAACGTGACGGTGACGGGCTCGTCGACCTTCTCGGCCAGTTCGAGCACTCTCGCCATCTCACTTTCGATCGGGTGATCCACCACCACGTCGATGCGTATTCCCATGGCGCCTGAGGCTAACGGCCGCTTCCGACAGAGCACCGCTCCGGCCCCTCGTCGACCACGGTGGGAAAGGTGTGGCCGCACCAGCGGGACGTCCGTGGCCGCCGACGAACGCTCCCCATGGCCGGGAGAAGTGGTCGAACATGGCCACGAGAGGGGTTCGGACCCCTGGAGCCGCTGTCGTTCACTCGGTCTTCGTGCGGACGACCACCCCGACCTTTACGGCGTAGATCACCCTCTTCGTCCGGGTCGACGGCCGGGGAGCATCCTCGGCATGACGGAGGGGGAGCGCGCCCCGTGCTCCCCCTCCGTGCCTTCTCTTCCGGCTCCCCCGCCTAGCGTGCGGGCAGGATCGTGCCGGAGACCTCGCCGAAGTGCACCACCGCACCGTCCGGACCCGGGGCCGTGGCGGTGATCGTCACCTCGTCGCCGTCCTCCAGGAAGGCCCGCTCGGTGCCGTCGGGAAGCCGCAGCGGCTCCTTGCCGCTCCAGGTCAGCTCCAGCAGGCATCCACGCTGGCCGACCTCGGGACCACTGACGGTGCCCGAGGCGTAGACGTCGCCGGTGCGCAGACGGGCACCGTTGACGGTCATGTGGGCCAGCTGCTGGGCGGCGGTCCAGTACATCCCCGAGAAGGGCGGGGTCGAGATCAGGTGCCCGTTGAGTCGGACCTCCAGGCGCAGGTCCAGTCCCCAGGCCTGGCTTCCCCGCAGGTAGGGCAGCGGTTCGGGGTCCTGCGCGGGCTGCTCGACCCGAGCGGACTCCAGTGCGGCCAAAGGCACGATCCACGGCGAGATCGACGTGGCGAAGGACTTGCCCAGGAAGGGGCCCAGCGGTACGTACTCCCAGGCCTGCAGGTCGCGCGAGGACCAGTCGTTGAGCAGGAACACACCGAAGACGTGGTCGGCGAAGGAGTCCACCGACACCCGCTCCCCCAGTTCCGTGCCGGTGCCCACGACGAAACCGACCTCGGCCTCGATGTCCATGCGCGTCGACGGGCCGAAGAGCGGGGAGGTCTCCGTCGGCGGTTTGCGTTGACCGGTGGGTCGCACGACGTCGGTGCCCGAGCCCACGATGGTCCCGGCCCGGCCGTGGTAGCCGATGGGCAGGTGCTTCCAGTTCGGGGTCAGGGGCTCCTGTTCGGGGCGGAAGATGCGGCCCACGTTGCTCGCGTGGTGCTCCGAGGCGTAGAAGTCCACGTAGTCGGCGATGGTGAACGGCAGGTGCATGCGCGCCGAGGACCGGTCCACCAGGTGGGGGCGCACGACGTCGGCGTGGGAGGGGTCGGTGAACCAGTCGGTCAGCGCGGCCCTCACCTGCTCCCACACCGGTCGTCCGGCCGCCATCAGCGCGTCCAGGTCGGGCCGGGCGACGGTGTCGGCGAAGGGCGCGCCCAGCGCGCGGGCCGCGGCGCCCAGGTCCAGGACGTGGTCGCCGATGGCCACGCCCGTGCGCGGGGCGGGGTCGGCGTCGGTGCTGAACACCCCGTAGGGCAGGGTGGCCAGACCGAACTGAGCGTCCGGTGCGAGGTCGAGCCAGCTGTCGGGCATGGCGTTCCCTTTCTGGGAGTGGTCGGGTCAGTGAGTACGGGAGGCGGGCAGCGCCCCGAGGACGACCAGGTCCTCCAGGGGTTCGGCGATGCTGCACGTGCCGAAGGAGCGGAAGGTCCGCCGTGCCTTCTCGGCCTCGGCGTCGGTGAGCTCGGCCGCGAGCCCGGCCAGCCGGGGGCCGTCGCGTTCGGCCAGCAGTCCGGCCGCCTCCTTCTGCGGGGCACCGTCGAGCAGGGCGGCGGTGGCCACCAGGATGTTGAGGAATCCGTGCTGTTCGAAGCCCTTGTCGGTCCTGTGGCGGACCGCGTGGTGCAGTCCGGCCGTGCACTTGAAGGCCAGTCCCAGCTCCGCGACCGTGTGCAGGAACGCGGCCAGCTCCTCCTCGTCGGGGTGTGCCTCGGGAGTGAGTCCCCCGGTGCGGAACTTGGCGTCGAGTCCGGTGCCGACCAGGGACTCCAACTCGGTGCGCACGTCCGCCTGCCGGGAGACCTCCACGAACCCGCCCACTCCTTCGGGAAGGTGGGCTGTGAGCCGGGAGGCGACGGCCGGGACCTGTCCGGGGGCGGCGGCGGCCTCGACCCCGGCCAGACGCAGAGCGGGGTCCGCCAGGACGGCCTCGATGGCGGGGGCGACGGCGTCGGCGCCCCCGGGGACGGTGACCACGACCGCGAGGGGGTCGTGCTCACCGTCCTCTGTGCGCAGGGCCTGGCGCAGCTCGGCCACACGGGCGTCGGAGACCAGGAACGGACCGACGTAGCGGGCCCGGGGCGCCGCCCGGTGGGCGCGGTGGGCCGGCAACGCCTCGGCCATGGGCGCGTTGCCGGGAGGGAAGAGAGCGGCGTCGTCGAAGAGTCCGCGGTACAGGAGGTCGCGCATCACTGTTCCTTTCGTCCGCCGGCCCAGGACCAGGCGTAGACGCCGTCGTCACTGGCGATCCCACCCTCTCCCAGGTCCAGGGGTCGGAAGGTGTCCACCATGACGGCGAGTTCGTCGAAGGCCTCCGCCCCGATGCTGCGCTCGTAGGCGCCCGGCTGGGGACCGTGGGAGTGACCGCCGGGGTGCAGGGAGATCGATCCCTGGCCGATCCCGGAGCCCTTGCGGGCCTCGTAGTCGCCGCCGCAGTAGAACATGACCTCGTCCGAGTCGACGTTGGAGTGGTAGTAGGGCA
>CALGOD010000886.1 GCA_937957845.1 uncultured Nocardiopsis sp. | reverse complement strand
CCCGGAGGTAGGGCGTATCGTCTCCGAGTCGGTCCTGGCCCACCTGTGAACCACTGATGGAAGAAGGCACCACGATGTCGTATCGCATTGAAAAAGTCACCGAGAAGACCCTGCCGAACGTCCTTCCTCTGATCGCCGAGTACCAGATCTTCTACGAGTGCGACGTCGACGCGGAACGCAACCGCCGGTTCTTCGGCGAACTGGTGGCGGACGACACCCACGGGGTCCAGCTGGCGGCCTGGAAGGAGGACGAGGCCGTCGGGTTCGCGACCCTGTACTGGGTCCGGACATCCACTCGGGCCACGACCGTGGCACTGCTGAACGACCTGTACGTCCTGCCCGGCCACCGCGGTGGTCGGGACAAGGGTGTGGGGGCCGAGTTGATGCGGGCCGCAGCGGCCGAGGCCGCCGAGCGCGGGTACCCGTCGATGAACTGGGAGACCGCCCCCGACAACACATCGGGGCAGAGGCTGTATGACCGTTTCCTTCCCGAGGCCCCGGCCCCGGGAAGCAAGACCCAATGGTTCCACTACAGCTATCCGCTCACGGCGCGATGACCTCCGTGTGGACGGGCCGTTCCGGTCCCGCCCCCGGCACCCGCGGTGCCGGGGGCCCGCGGGCCGTATGGTCGGTGGCCGCCTCCTTGTCGGGGAGCGTGCTGGGGGCGGGGATGCTCCTCATGCCCTCTGTCGTGCGGGGCGTGGCCGGACCGTTCTCCCTGTAGTCCTGGGTCGCGCACCTGGCCCTGGGGCCTCGGTCGCCCTGCTCCTGGCCAGGACCGTTGTCACCAGGCGTCCGGAGCGGTTGTCCGACACGGTGTCCGGACTCCTGCGGCCGGAGGCGGGCCGGCTGGTCGACATCGTGTACGCGGTGGCCTTCACCTTCGGCCAGGCCGCGATCGCCTGGTTCGCCACGGTATGCGTGCTGGCCGTGTTCCCGGTGCCCTGCCCACCCGCGGTGCGGTGGGGGCGTTCCTGGCCTGCGGTGTGCTGGTGGTCGCCTTGTCTCCGGCCTCCGTAGGTCCGGCCCCCGGTGGCGGGATGTCGAGGGCATGCCGTTGGCCCACGGGTCTTGTGGCCTTGGGATGCGCCTTCACCGCCCTGCCGGAGTCCGGTGCCGCATCGGGCCTGTCGGTGTTCGACGTACCGTCCTTCTCGGGGTTCTGGCCGGCGCTGGCGGCTCTCTTCTTCGCCGGCGTCGGGTGGGAGTCGGTCACGGAGAGTGTGCCCGCCCAGCGCCGCGCGCCCCGGCGCGCCGCCGTGGGGGTCCTCCTCGGAGCGGGGATCGTCACGGTCGTTCATCTGACCCTGGCCGCGGTCTCCCAGTACGCCGCGGTTCCGTGGTCGGGCGAGGGCGCACCCGACGTCGTCCGTTACACGCTCGCCGTCCTGGTCCTCGTCCTGGCGGTCTCCTACTGTTCGACGAACATCAGGACCGCGGCCGCCATCACCTCCAGGGCGCTGTCCACGGAGAACTCCCCC
>CALGOD010000885.1 GCA_937957845.1 uncultured Nocardiopsis sp. | reverse complement strand
CTCCCCGGCGTGGGGTGTGCCCGACCTGCGTGGCGCCGCGGTGGAGGCGCGCCACGCCCGTCGTCTGGCCGAGTTGCGCGGCGGCAGGTCACGGGTGATCGCCGGGGCCGAGATCGACTCGCACGAGCTGCTGCTGGCCTCGGTGCCCCAGGAGGTGCAGTCCTCCTACCGGGAACGGCTGCTGGGGCCCTTGGTGGCCTACGACCGGGACCACCGCTCGGACCTGGTGCAGACCTTGGAACAGTTCCTGGCGCACTCGGGGTCATGGCAGCGCTGCGCGGCCGCCATGCACGTGCACGTCAACACCTTGAGATACCGGATCGGCAGGGTGGAGGAGCTGACCGGGCGGGATCTGAGCAGTCTGGAACACCGGGTGGACCTGTTCCTGGCGCTCAAACTCCGTGACTGAGGAAAGGGGCACCGACCTCCATCGCGTGCGGTGGGGAACGTCCCCAGGAGTCGCTAGGGTCGCCACGATGAGCGTGAACTTCTTCGACCCCGAGATCATCGACGCCGATCTGTCCGGCGAGGACCTGCGCGAGTGGCCCGTCGTTCCCACGGGTGGGCCACGCGTGTTCGTCCGATGCGACCTGACCGAAGCCGACCTGCGCGGCACCGATCTGGTCGACGCGGTCTTTCGCGACTGTCGCCTGGACGGGGCGCGGTTGGAGCGGGCCGCCCTGGACGGAGCGGTGTTCACGGGCGGCGGCGCGGCCGGGGCGGCCTTCACCGACGCCGAGTGCACCGACACCCGCTTCGAGCAGGTGGACCTGGCCAACACCCGCTGGCAGGGGGCGCTGCTCACCGACACCGTCTTCACCGGTTGCCGGATGACCGGAGCGGGACTGACCTCCCTGAGAGGCATCGGTTACACCTTCGCCCACTGCAACCTGATGTTGGCACGCTGCAAGGGCATCACGTTGCGTGGTCAGACCCTGGAGGGGCTGCGCATGGACGAGGCGGACCTGGCCGGTGCCGACCTGCGCGAGACGGTGTGGGTGGAGTCGCGGCTGCGCGGCGCCAACCTGATCAACGCACGGCTCGCGGGGGCCGACCTGCGGGGCGCCGACCTGGGGGAGCCCGGATTGGACCAGGCGGGGTATCTGCGGGGTGCCGGTATCAGTCCCGCACAGGCGGGCGCGATCCTGGCCTCCCTGGGGATCACGGTGGTGGAGTGAGAAGTCCCTTACCCTGAACCGGTGAGAGAATCTACAGCGTAAAGGCGGGGTTTTCGTTCATTTCGGAATCCGACTGACGACGCCGACCCTCGAGCGAAACGATGGAGTTCTCCGCTCCGGCGGCCGTGTCCTTTCCCTCTCGGGCCGAGCCGGGAACAAGATGGGGAGAGCGCGTGAG
>CALGOD010000884.1 GCA_937957845.1 uncultured Nocardiopsis sp. | reverse complement strand
GGTTTAAAAAATCCACCAGGTAGTACATTGACGCTCTGGGGGTGCTTGTGATTCACTGCACAGCACGAATTGACCACCTGGTGGAACGCCTTCTTTGGGGCGTAGACGACAGTAGGGAGCTCCTGTGAGCCAGGCGCCGATCCGCACGGTCGGGCGAGTGATCGACCTCATCGAGCTGTTCGACCACACCACCCCGACCAGGGAGGTGCGAGACCTCGTCGAGGCCTCGGGCCTGCCCAAGTCCACGGTTCTGCGTCTGGCCGGGGACCTCGTCGCCCGGGGCGTGCTGTCCGTGGACAGCCGCGGCCGCTACACGATCGGGGCGGCCCTGCTGCGCTGGATACTCTTGGCGGAACGCATGTGGCGTGTCGACGAGGCCACGCAACAGGTTCTGGAGGAACTCGTCCGGGACCTCGGAGAGACCGCGACCATCTACGTCCGCCAGGACCTCGAACGGACACCCATCGCGTCCGTGGACGGCCGGCACGCGGTGCGCAACGTGGTGGAGATCGGTGCGCGCATGCCACTGACGCTCGGAGCCTCGGCCATGGCGTTGCTCTCCGGCGACGTGTCGATCATCGACCAGCTGGAGAAGCGCGATCCCACGCTCAACGGCGAATGGTTGCGCGAACGGGCCGGGAAGGTCGTCACGGACGGCTACGCCCTCTCCGAGGGGGAACGCGAGATCGGTGCGGCCTCCATCGCCGTGCCCGTGCGGAACCGGTCCGGCCGTGTCATCGCCGCCCTGTCCATCTCCGGCCCGGTCTCCCGGTTCACCGAACAGGCGCGCGAACGTGCGCGGGACAGGCTCCTGGCTGCCGGAGAACAGCTCAGCATCAACGGAATCGGCCCTGTAGGAGGACTGACGTGACGTCCGACCTGTTGCAAGGGGTGAAGGTCATCGACCTCACCAACGTGCTGTCCGGCCCGTTCGCCGGCTATCAGCTCGCTCTCATGGGCGCCGACGTGCTCAAGGTCGAGGCTCGGGGGGACGGCGACCTGGCGCGCAGGCTCGGAGCCTCACCCGAGCTGAGCGAGCGCAGACTCGGGATCTCCTTCTTGGCGCAGAACAGCGCCAAGCGCTCCATGACGCTGAACCTGAAGTCCGAGCGCGGCAAGGAGGTCTTCCGTAAGTTGGTCGAGAGCCACGACGTGCTGCTGGAGAACTTCCGGCCCGGAGTGCTCGACCGCCTCGGTTTCGGCTGGGACGAGCTGCGTGAGATCAACCCCGGACTCGTCTACTGCGCGATCTCCGGGTTCGGCCAGAACGGCCCCCTGCGCAACCGTCCCGCCTACGACCAGATCATCCAGGGGATGTCCGGTCTGATGTCCGTCACCGGGGACGGAGAGACCGCGCCGCTGCGGGTGGGAGCGCCCATCAGCGACACGGTGGGCGGTTTCGCGGCCGCTTTCGCCATCTCCTCCGCCCTGGTGCGCCGTGGCCGCACCGGTGAGGGCTCCTACCTCGACGTCTCCATGCTGGAGGCCACGCTGACCGCCATGGGCTGGGTCGCCTCCGACTACCTCGTGGGCGGCAGCCTCCCCCTCCCGATGGGCAACGAGAACCGCACGGCCGCGCCGTCGGGGACCTTCACCACGGCCGACGGCGAGTTCAACATCTCCGCCAACAAGCAGGAGCAGTTCGAGGAGCTGTGCCGTGTCATCGGCCGTCCGGAACTGGCCACCGACCCCCGCTTCGCCCTGAGGGAGGACCGCAAGACGAACCGGGAGGAGTTGAAGGAGGAGATCGAGGGCGTCCTCAAGCAGCACCCCAACTCCCACTGGGACGAGGTCCTCGCCGAGGCGGGGATCCCCGGGGCCCCCGTGATGGACGTCGCCTCGGTCCTGGACTCCGCGCAGATCACCGAACGCGGACTGGTGTCCACCCTGCGGATCGAGGAGTTGGAGGGGGTCTCCGACGCGGCGGTCGGCCCCGACGGGAGCATCCGCCTCCTCGGATCCCCCGTCCACGTGGACGGGGAGGCCGTGGGGCCCACGACCA
>CALGOD010000883.1 GCA_937957845.1 uncultured Nocardiopsis sp. | reverse complement strand
GTGGCCGTGCGCGGGGCCGGGCGGCCCTGGTCGGGTTTGGGCGGGAGCGGCTCCCGGGGCTCGGTCGGCTCCTCCAGGGATGGTGCCTGGCCGGTCGGCCGACCGGGGACGACCTCGGCGGTCTCGTCTCCGTCCGCTACCGCCTCGGCGACCTTGTCGACCGCCGCCTTGATCGGGTTGGGCTCCTTCATGATGACTCCCCTCACGGATGTGTGTTCGCCGGCGCACTCACCGGACGCGCCACCACGGCCCGGCGCTCGCGCCGGGCCGTCACGGAGTGCGACTACCCGAGGAAGGGGGCCCGAAGCAGGAATACTGCGGAGAGTGAACGTCCGCGTACCCGGCCTTCGCTCGGTCCGTGTGCCGTTCGAGTACGGGTGCCCGAGACGCCACTGCTTCGGTGGGCGTCCCCGAGTCGAGGAAACACGCACCCCCCGGAGATACCGACCAGACGGTTTGCCATGCTGGGTGGCATCCCGGGCGCTTTCGTCGCCCCCGACACGGCCGGTACCGCCCGCGGCCGCCCCGAAAAGGAGTCACCGATGGCCGTCGAACCCTCAGGCGAGATCCTCGCCGACATGCTGAACGAGGACCCCGGCGGTCCCGTCGTCATGCTCAACCTGCTCCGCTTCGCTCCGAACGGACGCTCCTCCTACGAGGAGTACTCGCGACGGGCCGGGCGCTTCCTGAAGAAGTACGGAGCCGAACTGCTCTACGCCGGCGACGGCGCCACGCCTTTGGTCGCGGAGGAGGGACAGGGCTGGGACGCGGTGCTGCTCGTGCGTTATCCCAGCAGGGAGGCCTTCAGCCGCATGGTCGCCGACCCCGAGTACCAGGAGATCACTCACCTGCGCTCCCAGGCCCTGGCCGAGGCGGTCCTCCAACCCACGGTCGCCTGGACGTCGCGTCGGCCCTCCTGAAGACGCTTCGAGGAAACGCCCGCCGGTCGGCGGGCCGGCCGATCCCCTTCTCCGGTTCTCCGGGGTGTGCCCGAAGGAAGGGGTCGGGCCGGCATGGAGACGCCGGCCGGGGCGCGAACACGGACCGCGGGTGCGGGCCGACACGGAAGGCAGGAGGAGACGAGGGACAAGGTTTCATCAAAGGAAATTTATTCTTCACGTCGCCCTTGTCATGGGTGCTCGCGTGTACATGACACGCCACCCCTGGAACCCGAGGTGGACGTCCCTCGATCCGCCTTGGGAACACGATGCACACGCGGGGGCGGCGGCGCGCACCGGTCTCTGACATCTCCGTACGACGTGTCTTCTCGCGCCCCTCCCGCACGAATTCGGCCCCGCTGCCCGGCTCCCCTCCTGGACCTGCGGGTCGGCCAGACGGCCCTGTTCCTGGGATAGGGGCCTCCCTCGTGCGGAGCGACGGGGCGCACGATCGCCGAACGTCCTGCTCGGCATCTTCCGAACACCCCGACGAAGCCCCGTCGGACGGCATCCCCTTGGTGTCGCCCACGGATCCGCTCCCCCTGAGCGACGCCTCCGCGCACCACGTGGTCGCCCCGACCGTCGACACCGACGGATGGTCGCACCGGCAACCGACCGAGCCGGCCCGGGTCGCCGCCCCCCGGCGCCACCATGCCGTTCCTCGACCATGACGCGCGGGCGATCCCGGGTGGGAACGCCCGGATGCGCAGACCCGCCGACACCTTCGGGGAGGCGTTCCCCGGAGGCGGATGGCCGGGCACCCTCACCCGGCGTACCCGGCACCGGGGACCACGGGCTCGGGCCTGCTCGCCGAGGCGGGCAGGTACCTGTTCGTGGCCGCCCCGACCGACCTGGCCGAAGGGCACGACTCCACCGCACCCGCCAGACGCGAGGGATCGCGGAGGAACTGGACGAAGCCGCCGGCTCTGTACGCCACCGGCCGACCCCGGACCCCACGGCAGGGGCCATGGCGTCCGCGCCCCTCGTCCCGCCCGCGCCCACCTCGACGTCCGTCCCCTCCACCGACGGCAACGCCCGATCGGTGTTCCTGACACCGGTCCTCACCCTGGCCGGTGCGCGGACCACGACATGGCGGGGGTCGGAGGGCGACACGATGCGTCCCGGCACCTCGACGACACTGTGAAATGTGGGTGCCACGTGGCATCATCACGAAAATGAGCAGCACGTCAGCCGAAGACCCGTACCTTCGCGATCTGGCCCTGCTGCGCCGCGTCCGGGACCGGATCGACCGGGAGTACGCGCAGCCGTTGGACGTCGAGGCGCTCGCACGTGGAGTGAACATGTCGGCCGGGCACCTCAGCCGCCGGTTCCGCGACGCCTACGGCGAGTCTCCGTACTCCTACCTGATGACACGGCGCATCGAGCGCGCGATGGCCCTGCTGCGCCGCGGCGACCTCAGCGTCACCGAGGTCTGCTTCACGGTGGGCTGCTCCTCCCTGGGCACCTTCAGCACCCGCTTCACCGAACTGGTCGGTGTACCGCCCAGTGTCTACCGTCGCCGGGCGCGCGCGACGGCGGAGGGCAGGAGCCCGACGGAAGGGACCGCGCCGGCAAGCGGCGTGACCAGGACGGCGGTGGGCGGGATCTTTCCGGCAAGGTCGCTGTTGTCACCGGCGGGGCCTCGGGGATCGGGCGCGGCATCGCCGAGGAACTCACCAAGCGCGGCTGCCGGGTGGTGGTGGCCGATATCGACGAAGCCGGGGTAACTGCGGTAGCCGGCGAGTTGGGGGCGCGCGGCCTGGTCGTTGATGTCGCCGACGCCGACAGCGTGGCCCGGTTGGCCGAGCAGGTGGTGGCGGAGTTCGGCGCGGTGCACATCGTGTGCAACAACGCCGGCGTCGGCCCCAGCGGCGCGGTGAGCGATCTCAGCCTGGAAGATTGGCGGTGGATCTTCGACGTCAACTTCTTCGGCGTCGTCCACGGCACCCACGCCTTCCTCCCCCACCTGCGGACCAACGGCAGCTGGGGGCACATCGTCAACACCTCCTCGTTGTCGCTGCTCGCGCCGCCGGTGGGGGTGGGCTCCTATGTCGCCACCAAGGCCGCGGTGCTGGGGATGTCGGAGGTGTTGGCCAAGG
>CALGOD010000882.1 GCA_937957845.1 uncultured Nocardiopsis sp. | reverse complement strand
TGGTGAACACCACGGTGCCCAGATAACCCGCGGTGATGAGGGCCAGCGGGTAGATCACATGGACGAGCAGTGGGTTCGTGATGAAGGTGAGGTCCACGATCCCCAGCCCCGCCAGGGAGATGAAGAAGCCGACGAGGGACTCTCCGGCCGTCGCCGCGAACACCAGGCCGAGCACCGTGCCGATCGCCATGGCCGGCAGGATCTTGCCCCTCACCTGGGCGATGATCTCGCCGGTGGAGAAGCCGAGGGCGAACAGGGTCCCCATCCTCCTCCGCTCCCTGGTCAACCGCAGCTGGAGGAACAGGCTCGTGATGAGCGCCACCACTCCCACCCCGAAGGCGAGGGCCAACAGGGCGGTGCCCTGGAACGCGCCGGTCACGTGCGACAGCGTCTGCTGGACGTACTCGCGCATGGGGACCACGTCCGCCGCGGGATGGCGTTCACGGTGGTCGGTCGCGACGACGGCCGGGTCCACCCCCTCGACCGTGTCCGCGTAGACCACGTACGAGACCGCGCCGGTGGCCTGTTCGCCCTGGGCCTTGGCGGTGTATCCGCCGCTGGTGACGTCCTGATAGACACCGCTGACCACGACCGGGTACGGATCACCGCCGCGGCGCACGGTCAACTCGTCCCCGACCCCTACCTCGTACCGCTCCGCGTTCAGGACGGAGAGCGCGATCTGCCCCTGCCTGGGGCTCCCTCCCTGGAGGAACTCGACCGTGCCGTCCTCGTGGTCGCCCACCTCCACGCGCAGGCTCTCCCACCCTTCCTCCCCGCGGACCTCGTACAGCACGTTGGCGAAGGCGCGCACCCGCGTCAGTCGTTCGTCGGAGCGCATGTCCGCGAGCACCTCCCCGTACACGGCGTCGACGTCGTCGGAGAACTGGACGTCGGCGCGCAGGTCGCTCTGCGGAGCCCCCAGGTACGTGACGAAACGGGGACTGTCGAAGGTGCTGAGCAGGTTCGTCGGGAGTGTGACCAGGACGGTCGCGAGGAAGAAGACCAGGGGGATCAGCGCCCATTGTCGGCCCTCCGCGCGCAGGTCCAGCCAGGCCAGACGCATGTTGACGCCCATGCCGGAGGCCAGGCCGCTCCGCCGGACCCTCCTGGCCTGTCGCCGGGCTCGACGCGCGGTCCGCCGCTCGTCGAGGGTGCTGCCCTGGACCAGGGCGCCCACGACCTCGATCCTTCGCACCGCGCGCAGGACACCACGGCATATGACGATGACGAACAGGTAGACGGCCGTGAGCGCGAGCACGGGTACCAGGAAGGTCATGGGGCCGGTCGGCGCCTCGGCGTAGTTCACCTGGACGCCGCGCGTCAGCAGACCGGTGGCGAAGACGGCCAGGACGCCCCCGATCAGGCACGCGAACAGGGCCATGACACCGTACCTGGCCAGGTACAGGCCGGAGATCGCGCGATCGGGCAGGCCGATGGCCTTCATCGCGCCGATCTCGCGGACCTCCTCCTCCAGACTTCCGCGGATCACGAAACGCACGTTGAGCAGGGCGATCACGATGAGCAGGACGCTGACGAACATCAGAGCCACAGCCACCAGACCGTCGCCGAACGCGTTGAGCATGCGGATCATCTGGAAGGTGACCGCTTGGCCGTTCTTCGGCAGGGCCTCGTCGGCCTCGTAGGCGCGTTGGAGGTCCGTGGCCGAGGACGGGTCGGACAGCCGGTACTCGACGATGATCTCCGGATCGCCGCCTCCGGCGCGCTCCAGTTCCCGAAAGTCGGCTTCGGAGACCAGGAACCGGGTGGCGGAGGACAACGACGACGCCATCTGCGCATCGCGTACGAACCCCGCCACGCGTAGATCGTGGTGGCCGGTGCCGGCCTGGACCCCGAGCTCGTCGCCCACGTCGAGGTCGAACCGCTGCTTGTAGGTGATCGGGACGTAGACCTCACCCGGGGAGGGACGCGGGACCTGGCCGGCCTCGTCGAGCAGGAAGTCGAACTCGTGGTTCTGCGTCACGAAGAGGTTGTCGATCAGGCTGTCGGACAGATCGCCGGAGCCGCCCGTGGAGGGACTGCGCCAGGTGATGGCGGACCCGTCGAAGCCGAGCATCTCCTCGATGAGCCAGGCGTCGATCTCAGGATGGTCCGCGGCGAACCGGGACAGCGCCTCGGGATCGTGCTCTCCCTTGTGCATCTGGAGGAAGTGCGGTGGCTTCGCCTCCTCGAAGAGCTGGTCGATCGACCCGACCAGGCGTTCCATCACCATCGCCCCGGTGGCCATCAGGAACGCGCTGAGGGTCAGGATCACCACGAGTGCGGCGTTGACCGCTTTGTTCCTGGCCAGGTCGTTGTAGGCGTAGCGCAGGTAGAGGGAGTCCCGTGTCCTCATCGCAGGCTTCGCATCCTGGGGTGCGGAGTGGAGGAGCGAAAGCGGGGCGGCTCCCCGGGTCCGCGACCCTCGCCTTGGAAGTCGTCCCGTCCGCGGGGGCGGCGCCCACCGGCGGCAGGGGGATGGTGTCCGTCATACCGATCAACCTAGATTCGCGTCGAGGTCGAGCACATCGGGGACGGCCCCCGGTTCTGGTAGGGAGACACCCTGAAGCCGGACACGCACGCACCCCTGGGACGGGCCAGGGGTGGATGCCCGGTGGTGCCCTGTGAGGCGGGTGGAGCCGGGGCGGCCCGCTCCTCCCCGGATCGTCAGCCGGTGTCCTTGCCGATGGAGTCCCCGTTCAACAGGACGAACCCGCCTTCCGGCAGACATGCCCGCGGCAGGTCGATGTCCTGTCCACCGCCGGGGAGGTCCCAGGGCGCACCTGCCGCGGTGAAGGTGTCCCCGCTGACGATGGGACCGACCGAGGCGACGGTGACCCCGACCATGCCGTCCTCGTTCAGCGGTGAGACCTCCGTGGGCCACAGCGGAGCCATCGTCGTGACGCCCTCGTCGCCGTCCTGGTCACCGGAGTGGGCCACGAGACAGCCCTCCTCCGGCAGGTACTCCAATTCCAGGGTCAGTGCCATCTCCGGTCCTGTGGAGAAATCGTGGACGATGATGCGGGGGTCTTCACCCAT
>CALGOD010000881.1 GCA_937957845.1 uncultured Nocardiopsis sp. | reverse complement strand
CTCCGGACCGATCACGTCCCGGGGTCGAACCTCCGGGTGCGCACGAGGCCCGCCGCCCGTCCCTTGCCCGCGATCACGAGCGCCATCTTGCGCGAGGCCTCGTCGAGCATCTCCTCGCCGAGCATGACGGCGCCGCGACGGTCCACGGTGGTGGCGTGCTCGTAGGCGTCCAGGATCAGTTCGGCGTGGTCGTAGTCCTCCTGGTCGGGCGCGAACACCTCGTTGGCGGCCTCCACCTGGAGCGGGTGCAGGACCCACTTGCCGTCGAAACCGAGTGCGGCCGAGCGCGCGGCGGAGCGGCGGAAGGCCTCCACGTCGCGGATCTGCAGATGGGGACCGTCGATGGCCTGGAGGCCGTTGGCCCGGGCGGCCATGAGGATGCGCATGAGCACGTAGTGGTAGGCGTCCCCGACGTCGTAGCCGGGCGGTTGCTCACCGACGACCAGGCTCTTCATGTTGATGGAGGCCATGAAGTCGGCCGGTCCGTAGACGAGGGTCTCCAGACGGGGTGAGGCCGCGGCGATCGCGTCGACCTCGACCAGGCCGCGGGCGTCCTCGATCTGCGCCTCGATGCCGATCCGGCCGACCTCCAGGCCGACGGCGCGTTCGATCTGGGTGAGGAGGGTGTCGAGCCACTGGACGTCGCGGGGTCCGGTGACCTTGGGCAGGACCAACGCGTCGAGTTCGGCTCCGGCCCCTTCGACGACGGTGATGACGTCCCGGTAGGCCCACGCGGTGGTGACGTCGTTCACGCGGACCGTGCGGACCCTGCCGTCCCAGCCTCCCTCGTTGAGGGCGTGGACGACGGTGTCGCGGGCGGTCTCCTTCTCCAGGGGAGCGACCGCGTCCTCCAGGTCGAGGAAGAAGGCGTCGGTGTCCAGACTCCGCGCCTTCTCGACGAACCTGGGGTTGGACGCCGGGACGGCGAGGACCGACCGCCGCGATCTGAGGGTGCCCATGGTCATTCACTCCGTTCGGCCGTGCCTGTGCGCTGCACATCATCGCACCGTGCGGTGCGTACGCTGAGGGGCGGTCCCACCCCGTCTCAGGAGGAAGCGCCTCATGTCCAGTACCTCGTACCCCACCAGCGCCCACTGGGGCAGCTACAGCGTGGTCGTCGACGACGGACGTGTGGTGGGGGTCCGGCCGGATCCGGACGACCCGGCGCCCTCCCCCCTGATCGGCAACACCCCCGTGGCCCAGCACCACGTGTCGCGGGTGGCGCGCCCGGCGGTACGGCGGCGGTGGTTGGAGAACGGGCCCGGACCGGATCCGCGCCGGGGCGAGCCCGACGACGACTACGTCGAGGTGGAGTGGTCCCGGGTGCTGGACCTGCTCGCGGGCGAGTTGGACCGGGTCCGCGGCGAGCACGGCAACGAGGCGATCTTCGGCGGGTCCTACGGGTGGGGCAGCGCGGGTCGGATCCATCACGCGCAGAGTCAGCTGCACCGCTTCCTCAACACCATCGGCGGTTACACGAGTTCACGCACCACCTACAGCCATGGTGCGGTGGAAGTGCTCTTCCCCCATCTCCTCGGCACCCCCGGGACCGGCCGGCTACTTCACCGGGCACCCGCCTGGACACAGATCCGAAGGCACACCGAACTGCTGGTGACCTTCGGCGGGCTGCGGGTGTCCAACACCTGGATCGCCGCGGGCGGCCGGACGGCGCAGACCGCGGGGCCACAGATGCACGCGGCCTCGGAGGCCGGGGTGGAGTTCGTGTCCCTCTCTCCGCTGCGCGACGACGTTCCGGAGGGAGTGAAGTCCGAGTGGCTGTCGCTGGTCCCGGGGACCGACACCGCGGTGATGCTGGCGTTGATGCACGTCCTCTTCACCGAGGGACTCGCCGACACGGACTTCCTGGACCGGTACACGGTGGGCGCCGACGTGGTGCGCGCCTACGTGCTGGGAGAGCGCGACGAGCACGGAGGGCCGCGGGGGACGGAACGCACCCCCGAGTGGGCGGAGCGGATCAGCGGCGTCCCCGCCGAGGAGCTGCGGGCGCTGGCCCGACGCATGGCCCACAGCCGCACCCTGGTCAACGTGGGCTGGTCGGTACAGCGCGCCCGTTACGGCGAGCAGCCGCTGTGGGCGGGACTGGCGCTGGCGTGCTGCCTGGGGCAGGTGGGGCTGCCCGGCGGCGGGTTCGCGTCGGGATACGGGTCGATGGGCAACTACGGAGGCGGTGCCACCCCGGTGGGGCTGCCGCGGATGCCACAGGGCGCCAACCCGGTGGACGCGTTCATCCCGGTGGCCAAGATCGCCGACATGCTGTTGGACCCGGGGGGCCGCTACGACTACGACGGCGAGGAGCGCCGCTATCCCGACATCCGACTCGTGTACTGGGCCGGCGGCAACCCGTTCCACCACCACCAGGACCTGACGAGGCTGTCACGGGCCTTCGGTCGGCCCGAGACCGTGGTGGTGCACGAGACCCATTGGACGGCGACGGCCCGCCACGCCGACATCGTCATCCCGGCGACGACCGTGCTGGAGCGCGACGACCTGACCGGAAGCCGCGGCGACCTGGCGTTGCGGGCGATGCGGCGGGCGGTGGAGCCGCACGGCCAGGCACGTGATGAGTACGACACCTACGCCGACCTGGCCGAACGTCTGGGGGTGCGCGAGAAGTTCACCGAGGGGCGCACCAGCGGCGAGTGGATGCGTCTGGCCTACGGACGCTGGCGTTCCATGGCCGCACGGCACGGACTGGACGTTCCGGATTTCGACGAGTTCTGGGAGCGCGGCCGGGTGGACATGCCCGGGCGGGTGGAGGACGAGGCGCTTCTGGGCGAGTTCCGTGCCGATCCGGAGGCGAACGCGCTGCGCACGCCCAGCGGTCGGATCGAACTGTTCTCGGAGACGATCGCCTCGTTCGGTTACCAGGACTGCCCCGGCCATCCGGTGTGGTCGCCGGGTCCGGTGCTGTCCGACGACGATGACCACCCGCTGGTGCTCGTGGCCAACCAGCCGCGCGGGAGCATGCACAGCCAGCAGGAGATGGGGGCCCACAGCATGGCGCAGAAGGTCGCCGGGCGGTCTCCGTTGAGGATGCACCCCTCCGACGCGCGGGACCTCGGGGTGTCCGACGGGGACGTGGTACGGGTGTCGAGTCCTCGTGGCTCGTGCCTGGCGGGCCTCGTGGTCAGCGACGCCCTGCGTCCGGGCGTGGTGCAGCTGTCGACGGGGGCCTGGTACGACCCCTCCGCGCCGGAGGTGACGTGCGCGCACGGGAACCCGAACGTCCTGACCGAGGACGTGGGCACGTCCTCGCTGAGCCAGGGGTGCACGGGCCAGCTCGTACGGGTGCGTGTGGAGCCGTTCGAGGGCGAGGTGCCGCCGGTGCGCGCGTTCGAACCGCCGAGGGGGACCACCCCCGCGTGAGCCCGGTGGGGAGCGTCCGACCGTCTCCGGCCGGGGGCCGTCGTCTCAGCGGCTCAGGAGGCGGTCCACCCGCCGGGGCAGCATCGTTCCCACCAGGCCGAGGACCGCGTATCCCACCTGG
Source organism: uncultured Nocardiopsis sp. (assembly GCA_937957845.1). GTDB lineage: Bacteria > Actinomycetota > Actinomycetes > Streptosporangiales > Streptosporangiaceae > Nocardiopsis. Next base: position 1,660 of record CALGOD010000881.1, on the reverse strand, counting down.
CCGGGGGCGAGCATCCCCAGGATCGCGCCGGTGTTGGCGGTGGGCGCGCGCAGGAACTCGCGCATGCGCGGGTGGGCGTGCGGTACGCCGTTGCCCGACAGCGACAGGGTGAACACCGCGGTCATGGCCACGGCCGCCCAGAGCGTCTCCGCGAAGGTCAGGCCACCGAGCCAGCCCTGGATCCGGTCCAGGGCCACATAGGCGTAGGCGGGTTCCCCCGTCGTCACCATGGTGGGAACGAAAAGCGCGGGGAGCATCGCGGCGGCGCCCATGGTGCCCATGGCGGCCATGGCCCCGGTGACCCCGCCGGTGGCGGCCAGGCCCAGACGTCCGGCCAGGTCACGGGCCTGTCGGGTGAGCTCCTCCTGGGAGGGGTGGTGGCGCCAGGGCCGTCCGGCGGACCGTGCCTCGCCCATGGCGTTGGCCCTGCGCCGGCGCAGGAACCGCCAGGTGTCGCAGAGCGCCCCGGGGCCGCGTCGTGCGGCGATGGTGGCGGCGGCGAGTTCGTGGACGATCATGGACAGGGTGGTGGCCAGGGTGACCGGCAGGTCCACCCAGGACAGCGCCGTCCTGCGGAACAACGGTGCGATGTCGGCGGGCACCCGGACGCGCATGGCCACGGAACGCCCCCTGGCCCAGCGGCGCAGGCGCACCAGTGGAGGCCGTCCGGGCAGCGGAGGCGTGGACTCGGCCGCGGTCGCGATCATCCGGTAGTCCATCGCCACCGCGCACACCAGTGACAGCAGCAACAGCCAGGGTGTGAGGACCCCACCGCCGAGGAGACCGTGCAGCAGCTCCGAGGCGGGGTGGAGCTCGGCGCCGGCCAGTCTCGCGTTGAGGTTCAGATGTTCCAGGACCGCCAGGGTCATCGCGCTCGGGGGCAACAGCCACAACCATCTTCCGTGGTGACGGCCCACGATCGCCAGCCCGAGGGCGGCACCGACCAGCCCGGTGGTGACGGCGTGCCCGGAGAAGACCGCCAGCACGTCGCCCGCCGGATCGGTGACGGTGGTCCCGCCCGGCAGGAACAGGCCCGTGGTGGCGGAGAGGTCGGGGCCGCCGAGGGACACCTCGGTGAACAGGCGTTCGGCGAGTTGGAACCCGGCTCCGGAGGCGGCGGCCAGCAACAGGAAGTCCACGGCGGCCAGGCGGCGCAGCCTCCGGCGGGCCACCAGGGGCAGGAGCAGCAGCGGGAGCAGTTTGCCCGGCTCCTCCACGAACACCGCGACGTAGGTGTAGCCGAGCACGCTGTAGGGGTCGACGTCGAGAAGCCGGGCCACGGCCGCCTCGGCGAGGGCGAGGGGCCACACCAGCAGCGCGCCGACCGCGGCCACGCGCAGGAGGGTGGCGAAGGAGACGGTGCGGGAGCGCGCCGGCCAGGCCAGTTGGAACAACAGCACGAAGGCGGCGATCAGGGCGGACGGTACGACGCCCAGACCGGGGACGAGCAGAGGGGCGACGAGCAGTGCCGCCACCATGAGCCATCCCCAGGCTCCGCGCATGGCGCGCAGGAAGCGGATCGTGCGCGCGGAGCGCTCACGGGCACGGTCCACTCCACGCGACAGACGTTCGACCAGGTCGGGCCCCGGGCCACGGGGAGCGCGGGCGTGGCGGGCGCCGGGCTCGGCACAGCGGTAGAGCTGGGCCGCGCGGGTGAGCA
>CALGOD010000880.1 GCA_937957845.1 uncultured Nocardiopsis sp. | reverse complement strand
GGTGGTCCTGTCCCGGGTGGCGCGTCGCTCGGTTTCCTCCCGTTCCCGGTGCTCGCTCGCGGCGGTGGCGTTGCAGGGTGTGGGGCGGACAGTCCTTTGGGGCCCCGCCCAGGGCGCGGTGTGGTGCTTTTCCGGGTGTGTGCGTGGCGAGCCGCCGCACACGCCGTGGGTGAACAGTCCCGGTGCGGTGTCGGGGTGGATGGTGCGGACCCAGGCCAGGTAGTCACCCTGGCGTTCCACCGCCTCCTGCTCGGCGGGGGTGAGCGGACGCCCCGGACCGACCGGCCGCCGCCTGCGTCGTCGTGTCGTCACCGTGGGGTCTCCCTCCTCTGGCGCGGGATCGGCGGGTGTCCGGTGTGCCGGCGAAGATCGGCCTCCAGCTGGGCGGGAGTGGGTTCCACGTGGGAGCGCCAGCGGCTGCGCGGGTCGCGTGCGGTGGCCACCCAGTACGTCCCGGTCCAGGCGATGCGGTGGGTGCTTTCCCAGGTCTGTTGGAGCCGGGCGAGCACGGCCCCGGGCGTTTCCCACCGGTAGCCGGTCACGGCCACGTGCTCGCCGTCGTGCCCGGCCTCCTCGGCGCACACCCGACGCCGGGCGCTCGGGTCCAGGGCGCTTTCCCCGCACGGAGGCGGGACCACCGGGCGCGGGTCGGGGATCATCCGGCCACCGCCAGACGGTGGAGACCGGCCAGCGTGGCGTGCAGTACATCCAGGCCAGGGCCGGCAGGGCGGAGGACCGCGTAGCCGCGGACACGGGACGCGCGGCGTGGACGGGGCCAGTGCGCAGGGGACCCGGCACGCCAGCGCACGTACGCCAACTCAGTGACATTCAGGTATCGGGGCGCCATGGGCGCACACCTCCGGTACGAGTGCCGCCTGGAACGGGGCGACAGGAAACGAGTACGCCACCCATAGTGAACTCTAGAAATCTAAGATTCAAGTGCTACAGAATAGATCTCCATCCTTAGATTGCTAAATGTCCGGTTTCTCGCATTGGGAGCTACCATCAACACCACGAAGAAGCAGCGCACACGCACCAGGAAGGCCAAGGTGGCAGCCAGTCCCACGATCCGCAGGAGACAGCTCTCCGCGATCCTGCGCCGCATGCGCAAGGAGGCCGGCCTCAGCCTCGAAGAAGCCGCGAAGCGGCTGGAGTGGTCACGGGCCAAGCTCGGTCACATCGAGACAGGCGAGCGAAAGAAGCCCTCGGTGGTGGAGATCAGAGCGCTGATGCACGAGTACGGCGTGGACCCTGCCGACCCTCAGTACGAAGCGGTCCTCGCCCTGGTCCGACATGCGCAACAGCGAGGATGGTGGACTCGGTACGACGACATCCTCACCGGCTCCTACGTGGAACTGGAGGCCGAAGCCACCAGCATCGCGAACTACGAAGCGTTCGGCATCCCCGGCCTGCTACAGACCCCCGACCTGGCACGGCTCATGCAACGCGCCCGCCTCTGGCGTGACCCCGAGGACATCCAGCGGGCCGTCGACGCGCGCATGCGACGCCAGCAGATCCTCACCGGGGAGAACCCCACCCAGCTCTGGGCAGTGATCGAGGAGCACGCCCTACAGCGGCTGGCCGGCGCCCCTGAGGTGATGCGCGAGCAGGTCGAACACCTCATTGAGCTCGCGGATTCTTCCAGCCATGTGACGATTCAGGTGTTGCCCACGGACGCGGGGGTGCATGCTGGCGCTACCGGGCCGTTCGTGATCATGGAGTTCGCCGAACCTGCGGGGCCGATCGTGTACTTGGAGACGTACACCGATGGCCTGTACCTGGAGCGTGAAGCAGAGGTCGCCCAGTACCGGCGGCTGTGGGATCACATCCGCACGTCGGCGCTCGATGAGGAGCGGACGATCCCGTACCTGAAGAAGATGATCACCCGATAGGAAGTGCCTGCCGATGTACTCGTTCCCTATTGAGGCTTCCTGGCGCACGTCGTCCTACACGCAGCAGCAGAACTGTGTGGAGGTGGCAGACGCGCCGGGGGTGTCCGCTGTCCGCGACACGAAGAACCGTGACCGGGGGCACCTGGCTTTCGAGTCGCCCGAATGGCGTGCATTTATCGACAGCGTGAAAGTCTCTCGCGGCTGAACCTGGGAAGAGCGAAGGCCCCCGGCTCTTAGTCGGGGGCCTTCGTGTACTCGTTCCAGTGCCGAGTCTAACGGCCAGTGGGAGCGTCCGGCCAGACCCCGGCATGGCCGACCAGGGTCGGCGTTGTGACGGGTGCGAACGACCGCGCCCCTTCCAGAAACCTCGTCCCCGGCGGCCGTTCCACTGCGGGGCCCGTTGTAGTGGCCTCAGATCCGGGAGAGCAGCCGCACGAGCTCCTCGACGGTCGGTGGGCGGGGGTTGGGATAGGGATCGTCCGCCACTCGCTCGGCGATCTCACGTAGCCGGGAGCGATCGACCCCCAGCTCCCGCAGGGTCGTCGGCCCCTCGTGTGCGCGGGCGAGCGCGGAGACCGCCGCGACCGGGTCCGCTCCCGCAGCCCGGGCCAGGCGGGCAGCGGCGTCGGGCGCCGCCGGGAGGTTGAATTCCATCACGGGCGCCAACAGCATCGTGTGGAGTTCGGCGTGCGGAAGGTCGAAGGCACCGCCGAGCACGTGCGCCAGCTGGTGGTGCAGACCCATCTTGGTCCGGGCCAGGCACGTCCCGGCCAGCCAGGCGGCCGATTGCAACCGTGCACGTGCGTCCGGGTCGGACGGGGAGTCCAGGACCTCGGGCAGGGAGCTCAGGATGCCGCCCGCGGCCTCGGTCGCCAGAGCGTCGGTGAACATGGTGGCGTCGGGCGCCCACAGGGCCTCCACGGCGTGGGCGAGCGCGTTCATGGCACTGGTCCGCGTCAGGCCCGGCGGCATGGCCAGAGTGAGGTCCGGGTCGTAGACGACGGTGCCGGGGGTCAGCGCGGGATCGCGACGGGTGGTCTTGACCCCGTTCTCGGTCTCGCCCAGGACCGGGGTGGCCTCCGAACCCGCGTACGTCGTCGGAACGGCGACCTGGGGCACACCCGTGCGCGCCGCCAACGCCTTGGACAGGCCGATCGCCGAACCGCCGCCGATCGCCACCACGCAGTCCGCGCCGGTCCTGCCGACCAGTTCCATGACCCTCGTGGTCACGGAGACCGGTGTGTGCGGCGCCGGGCGGTCGAAGCGTGCCGCCAGGCGTGGCCCCAGGTCCTCGGCCACTCCCTCGGCGGCGCCCGACGCCGAGGGAGTGGCCACCAGCAGAACCCGTCGCGCGCCGATGCGTGCGGCCTCTTCCGCGACGAGGCCGCACGCACCGTGACCCACCAGGACACGGGACGCGGGGGAGTGGTGGACGGCCACCCGGGTGTGGTCCGGTTGGCCGTCGGCTGCGTTGCTCGACATGCCTCCATCCTCCCTTCCCCGGGCGTGCTCGTCATACCGGGGAGCGGACGTCGCCGCTCCCGCGCGGACACCGAGGACGAACGTGTCCTGTGCCCGGGACCCGGGCCGGTGCCGCGCTGCGCCGTGCCGGAGAACACCGCTCGCCCAAGCGCCAGGAGAACACCCCCGTCCCTGTTCGGAGCGGGTGCCCCGCCCGGATGCGGCACCCGCTTTGAACGGTACGGTTCCGGGACGGGGCCGGCCCTGCGCGAGCCTGCGGCCGCACACGAGGGGGAACGAGTGAGCACCATGGCGCGAGACCAGCCGCCGACCACCAGGCTCCGGCGGTGGCTGGTCCTGGCTGCCGTCTCGGCGGGGCTGCTGCTGATCTCGGTGGACATGACGGTGCTCTACACCGCCCTGCCCACCCTGACCGGTGACCTGCACGCCGACACCTCGCAGAAACTGTGGATCATCAACGCCTATCCCTTGGTGACGGCCGGCCTGCTGCTGGGCGCGGGCACCCTGGGGGACCGGGTCGGCCACAAACGCATGTACCTCATCGGGCTGGTCCTGTTCGGGGCGGCGTCGGTGATGGCCGCCTACGCCCCCTCCCCGCCGGTCCTGATCGCCGCCCGGGCCTTCCTGGCCGTGGGAGCGGCGACGATGATGCCCGCCACCCTGTCCCTGATCCGCATCACCTTCACGGACGAACGTGAACGGGGCGTGGCCATCGGGGTGTGGGGGACGATGGCGATGGCCGGCGCCGCCCTGGGCCCGATCGTGGGCGGACTGCTGCTGGAGTACTTCTGGTGGGGATCGGTCTTCCTGGTGAACGTGCCCGTCGTCCTGGTCGCGCTGGTGATGACCGCGTTGGTCGCGCCCGGCGGCTCGGGCGGCTCCGACCGGCCCTGGGACCTGGTCGCCTCGCTCCAGGTCATGGTCGGGCTCGTGGGCGTGGTCTACGCGATCAAGGAGGTCACCAGCCCCGCCCCGTCCTGGACCGGGGCCGCCGTGGCCGTGGCCGCCGCCCTGGTCGGGTTCTGGCTCTTCGTGCGGCGCCAACGCGGTCAGGAGCATCCGCTGATCGACTTCGCGCTCCTGCGTGATCCCCGCATCCTCGTCGGCGTGTTGGCGGCGGGCATGGCGATGCTCGCCACGGCCGGGGTCCAACTGGTGCTGACCCAACGCCTGCAACTGGTCATGGACTTCTCCCCCTTCCAGGCCGGGCTGGTCGTCGCGGTGATGGCCGCCGGTGCCCTGCCGGTCGGGGTGGTGGTCGGTGCGCTCCTGTACCGCACCGGTACACGCCCCGCGATCTCGGCGGGTCTGCTGACCGCGGGGCTGGGCACTCTGGTCGTCCTGATGTCCACCTCCGCGCCCCTGGGATGGACCGTTCTGGGCCTGCTCGTGGCGGGTGCGGGCACCGGCGCGGCGATGACCGCCGCCTCGGCCGCGATCGTGGGCAACGCCCCGGCCCACCGGGCGGGGATGGCCTCCTCGGTGGAGGAGGTCTCCTACGAACTCGGCAGCCTCATCGGCGTGGCCGTGCTGGGAAGTCTTCTGGCCGCCGCCTACACCGGTACCGTCCGCCTTCCCGAGGGGTCCCCGGAGTCTGCGGCCGACAGTCTGGACCAGGCGCGGGTGGTGGCCGACCGCGTGGGCGGAGCCGACGCGGCGGCCCTGCTGGAGGCCGCCACGGACGCCTTCGACAACGGATATCGGCTCACGCTCGTCGTCGCCGCCGTGGTCCTGCTGGCCTCGGGGGTGTTCGGTGCCCTGCACGGGCGCCGCCGCACGCCCTGAGGCGGCGACGGCGCCGGCCACGGCCGTCTTCGGGGGCATCCGGGCAGGGGCTTTACGCAGGGCCTCGGTCTGGAGGACGTCTGAAGGGTCAGAGCGCGGGCAGTCGTTCGCGTTGCCGACTGTCGAAGGTCTCCAAGGACTCGGCGCGCCTGCTCTTCTCACAGCGAAGAGCACGAGTCGCCCCACAGGGCCTCCTCTGGGAGAAGCGGTGGCCTGTCCGGATCCGGCCACACCCGGCGTTGGGCCACTCACGCGGGTAGAACCTCAGCGCCCCCACATGGACAGGAGTTCCCCGTGGCCCAGTGCTCTATGTGCAATGGTGAAGGCACCGTCGTGGTGGAGTCCGACGGTGACGGCAGTGCAGGCGGGTGGGCCCACCGCGAGGTGGCCACCTGTAGCGGGTGCAACGGAACGGAAGAGACGTGACGGAAGACCTCGACTCGCTCCACACCGCCTTGGTCGAGCGCCTCGACACCACCCCTGCGATCCGTGACGCGTTCGCCGCTCATCCCCGGCACCGTTTCATCCCCGACATGGTCTGGCCCGATGCGACGGGATCGCCGCTGTATCGGAGCACCGACCCAGGCCGATGGACGCGCCTGGTCTACTCCGCCGACGCGGTCACCATCCAGGCCAACGACGGCGGGCCGGGGCCGCGCAACGAGCCCAGCTCGTCCTCGTCGGCTCCCCAGGTGATGGCCGACATGATCGCCGCGGCCGGCGTCGGCGAGGGTATGAGGGTGCTGGAGATCGGTACCGGCACCGGATGGAACGCGGCGATCCTTTCCACGCTGGTCGGTGCGAAGGGTGCGGTCACCAGCGTGGAGATCGACCCCGGTGTGGCGGCCCTGGCCCGGGAACGGCTCACCGGCACCGGCGTCACCGTGCATGCCGTGGCCGCACCACCAGACGGGGAGGTCTACGACGCGGTCATCGCCACCTGCGCGGTGACACGGATCCCGCCCTCATGGACGGCCGCCCTCCGCAAGGGAGGCGTTCTGGTGCTGCCCTGGAGCCCTCACCCGGCCGCGCACAGCACACCGATCGCGGCACTGCGACACCGGGGCGGCTCGGTCTCGGGGAGGTTCGTACGCGAGGGCGCGTTCATGCGCGACCGCACCCAGCGTCCCGGTGACCTGCCCTTCCCCGGCCTGGGGCGACGCCCCGTGCCCCTGGAGCCTCTTCCGGTCGGGTCGGTGGAACTGATCGGCTCGGGGATGATGACTCCACTCCTGCTCATGCTGCCCGGGATGCGTCTGGGGACGGGGATGCGTCCCTTCCATGGGCGACCCGGTCGGATCGTGTGGATGGGCGCGGGGCAGGCGTGGGCCTACCTGTGGCCGGACGGTACCGTCACCGGAGGCGGTGACCGTGCCTTGGGTGAGGAACTGGCGGAGTCCTATCGCATGTTGCGGAAGGCGGGACTTCCCGGCGTGGAGCACTTCGCGCTGGAAGCCGGCCCCGACCGCAATTCCTACCGGGTGGTGTGCGAGGCGTTCGACGGTTACTGGGAGCATGCGGTGTCATCGTGAGGGTGTTTCCAGCTGTCTGCACTCGTTCGTGGTCATCGGCTGCACCGCGGACCCACCGCAGGAGAAGAGTCAAGGCCGTGCCACCCCGTTCTGGTAGGCCCACACCACCGTCTGCAACCGGTCCCGGGTCCCGATCTTGGTCATGACCCTGCCCAGGTGCGACTTGACGGTGCTCGTCTCGATGAACAGGGCCTCGCCGATCTCGGCGTTGGACATCCCCTGGGCGAGCAGGCGCACGATCTCCACCTCGCGGGTCGTGAGCAGATCGAGGGTCTCGGTGGCGGCCGACCGCGCGGGCCCGCGCCGGGCGAACTCGGCCATC
>CALGOD010000879.1 GCA_937957845.1 uncultured Nocardiopsis sp. | reverse complement strand
CGACCCGCCGCGCGGCGGCCACCGCCGCGCGGCCCGTGTTCTCCAGGGAGTCGTTCTGTTCAAGGCCTGCGCTGTGCACAGTGAGGGCTTTCCATCCAGTGGCGCGGCGGCATGGGCCGCGCTCGTGCCTGTTCGGCCGGGCCGTCGGTCCCCGCGCGGTTCAGCCCAGCCGGGCGTCGGTTCCGCGCGGGCCGGCCGGGACGGCCTCCGCGTCCATGGAGGGGTCCCAGTCGAAGACCACGGAGTCCTCCTCCGGTCCGATGTGCACCTCGGCGCCATCGGTGGCGCCGACCCGGGCCAATTCCTTCTCGATGCCGAGGCGGTTGAGACGTTCGGCCAGGTAGCCCACGGCCTCGTCGTTGGAGAAGTCGGTCTGGCGCACCCAACGGGTCGGTTTGTCCCCACGCACCCGGAAGGCGTTGTCGCCCAGTGGGATCACCTCGAAGGGGACCTCTCCGATCGCCTGGGGACGGATCACGATCCGCGTCGGCTCGGCCGGTGGTGCGGCCTCACGGGCGGCGGCCACCTGCTCCGCCAAGGCGAAGGAGAGCTCGCGTAGGCCCTCGCGGGAGGCGGAGGAGATCTCCATGACCTTGTAGCCGCGCTCGGTCAGCATCGGGGCGACCAGCTCGGCCAGCTCTCGGGCCTCGGGAACGTCGACCTTGTTCAGGGCGACCAGACGGGGACGGTCGGACAGATCCACCCCGGTGCGCTCACCGTAGGCGGACAGCTCCGCCTCCAGTGCCTCCAGGTCGCTGATCGGATCGCGTCCCTGCTCGTAGGTGGCGCAGTCCACCACGTGCAGGAGGGTGTGGCAGCGCTCGATGTGACGCAGGAACTCCAGTCCCAGGCCCCTGCCCTCGCTGGCACCGGGGATGAGGCCGGGTACGTCGGCGATGACGTACTGGACGTGTCCGGCCTCCACCACGCCCAGGTTCGGCACGAGGGTGGTGAAGGGGTAGTCGGCGATCTTGGGACGGGCGGCGGACATGGCGGCGACCAACGACGACTTGCCCGCGCTGGGGAAGCCCACCAGGCCGACATCGGCGATGGTCTTCATCTCCAGACGCACGTCGAAGGCCTCCCCCTCCTCGCCCTTGAGGGCGAAGCCGGGCGCCTTGCGCTTCCTGGAGGCCAGCGCCGCGTTGCCCAGCCCACCGTTTCCGCCCTTGGCGAGCACCAGTCGGGTGCCGTGGCCGACCATGTCGGCGATGACCTCACCGTCCATGCGGGTGACCACGGTGCCGTCGGGGACTCGAAGGACCAGGTCCTCTCCGTTGGAGCCCGCGCGGTGACCGCCCTGTCCGGGAGTGCCGTTACGGGCGGTGCGGTGCGGGCGGCGCTGGTAGTCCAACAGGGTCGCGGTCTGGGCGTCCACCTCCAAGACGACGTCCCCGCCCCGGCCGCCGTTACCACCGTCCGGGCCGCCCAAGGGCTTGAACTTCTCCCGGTGCACGGAGGCACAGCCATGCCCGCCGTTCCCGGCCCTGACGTGCAGGACCGCCTCGTCGACGAAGTCTGGCATAGCTCTCCCCGTTACTCTCCGGCCCCGCCTCGGGGCCTGGCAGGACACACGTGTCATCCAGTGACAACGCGAGAGGCGGGCCAGTGTTCCCCTGGCCCGCCTTCACAACGTCCGCACAGCCCTACTCAGCGGCGGCGGGAACGATGTTGACGGCCTTACGGCCGCGGAAGTTACCGAACTTGACCTGACCGTCGACCAGTGCGAACAGGGTGTCGTCGCCACCCCGCCCGACGTTGGCACCGGGGTGGAACTTGGTGCCACGCTGACGGACCAGGATCTCGCCGGCCGAGACGGCCTGGCCGCCGAAGCGCTTGACCCCGAGCCGCTTGGCGTTCGAGTCACGACCGTTCTTGCTGGACGAAGCGCCCTTCTTGCTTGCCATTGTGCCAGGCCTCCTACTTCGCCGCGATGCCGGTGATACGCACCTGAGTGTGCTTCTGGCGGTGGCCCAGGCGCCTCTTGTAACCGGTCTTGTTCTTGTACTTCATGATGTTGATCTTGGGTCCCTTGGTCTCGCCGAGGACCTCGGCGGTGACCGTGTAACCACTCAACTTGTCCACGTCGCTGACGACGTTGCCGTCCTCCACGACGAGGATGGGCTGCCACTTGATGGTGGCGCCTGTCTCCTCGGAGACCCTGTCGATGGTCAGGACGTCGTCGACAGACACCTTCTCCTGTCGGCCGCCCGCTCGCACGATCGCGTACACCGGGTAACTCTCTTCCTGCTCGCTCAACGAATAATGCTCGGGACCATCCCCGAGACGCGAGGTCCGGGGTCCGGGGTCCGTCAGTGCCTGTGCCCAGGCCTGCCGGGAGGTTCGTCTCCCCGTGGCCGGGGAGAAGCCTCGTTCCACGATCCACTGATCGCCTGTAGCGGGGCGCGGGGATCTGAGGGAAACAAACCCTGCGTGGAGAGCACTTTCGGTATCGGGGCGCGCGATTGTGGTGAAACGCGCCGACGCACCGTCCCTCAGATTACCACCGGCCGACCATAGGCCCGCACACGTGCCGTGGTCCGGACGGGGTGTGCACCCCGTCCGGACCACGAAAGGACGAATCGCCCCGGGCTCAGCCCGCGTCCACGGCGGTCGGCGGCGTGACCGCCGACCTGGTGCGCCGGGTACGACGCCGCCTGGGACGCTCGGCCGTCTCGTCCTCCTCGGCGGAGGTCTCCGTGACGGTGCTCTCGTCATCGGAGGCGTCCGTGGCGGCGTCCGCCTCGTCCGCGGGTGCGGATCCACCCGCGTCGGACGCGGCGGGGGCGGTCGTGCGGCCCGCGGAGGCGCGCCGGGTACGGGTCCTCTTGGCCGGGGCCTTCTCAGAGGTCTCCGCGCCCTCCTCCGGGGAACCCGCCGCCTCGGCCCGCTCCTCGGTGGAGTCCGCCTCCTCGGCGGGTGCGGAGGTCTGGACGTCCGCGTCCTCGGCGGTGATCTCCTCCTGCTCCTGCACGTCGGCGGTCTTACGTGAGCGGGAGGTCCGCTTACGGGTCTTCTTGGCCGGCTCGGCGGTCTCGGCGGCGGCCGGGGACTCCTCGGGCGCCTGCTCCGACTCCGGGCCGTCCGATCCCGTCTCCGCCTGCTCGGACCTGCCCGACGCCTCCTCCGCCTTCCCGGAGGACTTGTCAGCCTTGGTGTCCTTGTCGGAGGACTTGTCGGCCTTGCCCTTCTTCTTGCGGCCGTTGCCGTTGCCGCCGTTCTTGGCCTCGGCCGGCTCGTTGGTGATCACCAGGCCGCGTCCGTTGCAGTGCTCGCAGGTGTGCGAGAAGGCCTCCAACAGGCCCTGGCCGACCCGCTTGCGAGTCATCTGGACCAGACCCAGCGAGGTGACCTCGGCCACCTGGTGCTTGGTGCGGTCCCGGGACAGGCAC
>CALGOD010000878.1 GCA_937957845.1 uncultured Nocardiopsis sp. | reverse complement strand
TCACTTCCACTCTGGTAGACGCAACCGCGAGCTCCCAATGATGACATCAATCCGCGTGATACGCGTCACGAGAGCCCCTCTCCGCCCCCCAGCACTGGTCAGAGTGCGGTAAAGGCGCGGCGCGCTTCCTGGTCAGGACGCCTACCCACTCTCGCGTGCCGTACGCTTGCGTCGCGCCCTTCCTTTCCGATGCGAAGGGAGGTGGCCGGCCCGCCGCAGGCACGTGCGGCACACCCTGTTTCCTTGTGGAGGACCCTGTGGCCCGCGTCGTGGTTGACGTCATGCTCAAGCCCGAGATCCTGGACCCCCAGGGCCAGGCCATCGCCGGGGCCTGCTCCCGGCTGGGTTTCGAGGGGATCGGGCAGGTCCGCCAGGGCAAGCGCTTCGAGGTCGAGGTCGAGGGAGAGGTGGACGAGACCAAGCTGGCCGACGTCCGCCGCCTGGCCGAGACCCTGCTCGCCAACACCGTCATCGAGGACTACGAGGTCCGCGTGGAGAAGTGACCCCCGACCCCACCGACCACGCGGCGGAAGGGGCCGGAGCGCCCGCCGATTCTCGCGGGTGACGGCCCGCGGCACGAGGGCGTCCGTGTGAGTTGGCGCACCCCCGCGCCTCCTCCGCCCGCAGGTGGCCTCGGCGCCCCGAATGACCGGTGAAAATCCGATTAATTCGTTCACACAGTGCCTGAAGTGCCAGAAGTACCAGAAAAGTCACCCGTGTCCCCTGATGGACACGGGTGTTCGTTTTACTCCCTCCGCCTCCGGGGAAGGTTCTCCCACACGCCGGGTTGAAACACGACGACGGAGCACGAGAGGTGTACGAATGGACGCCGTTTTCTCGATCTCCCTCCCCAGGCAGGCGTACACGGTCGCCGTCGCACGCGACGTCCTCGGCACCCTCCTCGTTCGGGCAGGGGTGTGCCGGGGCTGTGTCGACGACATCCTCCTGGCCGTCTCCGAGGCCTGTGACAACGTCATCGATCATGGTGAGCCGGCGTCCGGCTACATGGTCGAGGCCGAGATGGGCGGGAGTTGGTGTCAATTGCGCATATCCCATACGGGAAGGGTGCACGACCCCGCGGCACTGGCCGAGAGGTTCGCCGCCGAACGCATGCCCCTCCCGGGTCTGGAAGCAGAATCGGGTAGGGGCATTCTGTTGATGCGCTATCTCATGGACGAGGTCGCCTTCGAGGGAGAACCAAGAGCGACGGTCCTGTTGCGCAAGAGGCTCACCTCATGCGACGGACCATCACTGGAGAGGCCGACCGGAGGCATACCGGTCCAGCGTTACGCCCTTCTTTAGAGGCCACCCGCATCCGCGCACCGTCCGCGCGGAGGGCGGAGGGCCCTCCCCGAGGTCCCCTCAAGGCCCCCGATGCCCCCGAGCATCGCCCGTGACGGATACCACAGCGGCCGAACGGTCGCCCCGTCCTCCCGCTCCAGCGTGCACCGCACCCCGCCCCGACGACGCCATGCGGCCCGGAGCACCTGTCAGATCCCACACCGCCACGGGCGGACGAAGCACCCCCGATTCGTATGATCCCCCAATCACACCCCCCTCGGGCGAGGGCTGTGTCGTACCCGAGCACAGGTGAGCGGGTACGCTGCAGAGTGCGGACGCACCGTCCCCGGCGCCGGGACCGGCATCTCCCCGCCAACGCTCCCCGCGCACGCGGGGAGGGACCGTACCCATACCTCTCGGAGTGTGCCCATGACAGCCCGTGTGGGCGTCGTCACCTTCCCAGGATCGCTAGACGACAAGGACGCCGCGCGCGCGATCGCGCTGGCGGGAGCCGAACCCGTCTCCCTCTGGCACGCGGACGCCGATCTCAGGGGCGTGGACGCCGTCGTCCTGCCCGGCGGCTTCTCCTACGGCGACTACCTGCGCTGCGGCGCCATCGCCAGATTCGCTCCGTTGATGTCGGAGCTGGTGCCGGCCGCCCGCTCGGGCGCCCTGCCGGTCCTGGGCATCTGCAACGGCTTCCAGATCCTGTGCGAGAGCCACCTGCTCCCCGGCGCCCTGACCCGTAACTCCTCCCTGCGTTTCATCAACCGCGAGCAGACCCTGCGTGTGGAGAACGGCGCGACCGCGTGGACCAACTCCTACACCGAGGGCCAGGAGATCCTGGTCGTGCTCAAGAGCGGTGAGGGAAGCTACGTCGCCGACGAACACACCCTGGACGAGTTGGAGGCCACCGGCCGGGTCGTGGTCCGCTACACCGGAGGCAACCCGAACGGCTCGCGCCGCGACATCGCCGGTGTCACCAACGAGCACGGCAACGTCGTGGGGCTCATGCCGCACCCCGAGCACGCGGTGGAGGCGCTCACCGGACCGTCCACCGATGGTCTGGGCTTCTTCTCCTCGATCCTCGCCCATCTGGCCGCCGGTTCTCCGGTGAACGCCTGACCCGTACAGCGAACAGAGCGAACAGGGGGTAGGCCGATGATGGCGTTGTTGCGCTCCAGGAAGACGATGTTCGTCCTCGTCGGGCTGGCCATCGTCGGGCTGGTGGTGTCCGCGGCCGTCGGCCTGTTCAACGCCATCGGAACCGCGCCGGTCGCCGCGCCGCCACAGGAACAGGGCCCGCAGGACGGCGGTCGGGGCGCCGCTCCACCCCCGAACGCGCCACCGGACGTGGAGGTGCTCGGCCAGGCCCCTTCCGGCCTGTCCTACGCCTCCGACCCGGAGGCCGACGTGTACTGCGAGGGGACCGAGTGCGTTCGGCTGGTGATGGTCATGGCCGCCGACGGCGAACTGCCCGAGGACTCCCAGGAGTCCGTCGAGACGGTGGTCGAGCACCTCACCGAACGGGGCTGGGAGGAACAGCGGCCCCAGGGCGCCCCCGCGGGGCAGACCTTCCTCAGCAACGGCGACTACATGGTGGCCGACACCTCCTCACACGACGATCCCGAGTCTCCCGCGATGCTGATGCTCGGCGAAGCGGGCGGGGACTCCACCCCCTGACCACGACCTTCCGCGCCGGTCGGCGGACGCCGCGGCTCGGCCACATCCGCACATCCCGAACGGAACCACGCATGTCTGAAGTACCTGGTCTCGACACCGTCGCCGTGGCGCACGACAGCCCGGACACACCTCAGCCATATGCCGAACTGGGCATGCCCAAGGACGAGTACGAGCGTGTCCGCGAGATCCTCGGGCGTCGCCCCACCTCCTCCGAACTGGCCATCTACTCGGTCATGTGGAGCGAGCACTGCTCGTACAAGTCCTCCAAGGTGCACCTGCGTCAGTTCGGGGAGAAGGCCCCCGAGAGCGACGCGCTGCTCGTCGGCATGGGCGAGAACGCGGGTGTGGTGGACGTCGGCGAGGGCCGCGCGGTGACGTTCAAGATCGAGTCGCACAACCACCCCTCCTACGTGGAGCCGCACCAGGGGGCG